>NZ_JAVDQG010000009.1 GCF_031454155.1 Desmospora profundinema | reverse complement strand
TTCGATATGACTCTTATGTACATATGTATAAAGCTTTCTGTTTTCTAGCACTCATCCTCTGGTCCGTTAATCGAATTTTGAAATAGGTTCTAGTAATTGCTCTATTCATCGTAGCTAAAGGACTCAAACAAAAGAAGAAAAAAACACACACCTTTAAAAAAGGGTGGATAATAAATTGTTTTTACCTTACATTAAATTTGAATAAGTGATAAGATGTTTATTGGGCACATGACGTATTGTCCATAAAAGAAGTAGCTAAATACAAGGTGGAGGATTGATTAACTATGAGTGCGGACCAAATTGCAGACTTCGTATACTTAAGACCCGCATTTTATTTAATTGCATTTCTGTCGTTATTAAATTTGTGCTATCTTTTATTCTTTTATAAAAGATGGAGGAGCGACTCTTACATATTGATAAACTCCCTTTTTATCTTTTTAATAACTTGTGTTTTGTTCTTTCAGAGTGGAGTTATTGTCGATGAAATAGGATCGTCTGGAGATCCTGTATACTTTTATTTGACTGTGTCTATATTTATCATTTCCATTATCAGTTCTATAGTATACTTCAGAAAAAAATAGATATAAAGGGATGCGACCGAATGCCTAGAACCTATTTCAAAATAATTAGATAGATGTTATGGTGAGGGTATGGGTACACGACATGATTTAACGCCAGAACAGTGGGATCGGATCAAGCCCCTTCTGCCGCCTCGTAAACAAGGCCGCGGACGACCACGGGCAGATGACCGGAAAACCATCAACGGGATCTTGTACGTGTTAAAAACAGGCTGTACGTGGTCAGACATGCCTTCACATTACGGCTCCCCGGTTACCTGTTGGCGCCGCTTAAACCAGTGGTCGGAAGACGGAACTTGGGAGCAGATTTGGCAAGCGCTCCTGCAACAAATGGATGAACAACAAAAACTGGATTGGACCAAAGCCTTTTTGGACGGAAGCTTTGTCCCTGCGAAAAAAGGGGAGAGAAAATAGGAAAAACCAAGGTTGGTAAGGGATCAAAGGTGATGCTGGTATCCGAAGGAAACGGCTTTCCCATTGGCATCCATATCACCTGTGCACAACCCCATGAAATCACGCTGGCAAGACAAACACTGGAATCGATCCGCGTTCCACAAAAGCGCGGTCGACCCCGGAATCGTCCCCAAGAATTGGTTGCAGACAAAGCCTATGACAGCTATGACTTTCGCCAATATTTACGGAAACGGGGAATCAAACCCTCCATTCCACAGAGAAAGGGTCGAAAGGTGAAAAGAGGTCGTCCAGTTTCAGTTGGAGCGGCTTATGGTGAACGTTGGAAAATCGAACGTTGTTTTGCATGGATGGATCACTTTCGCCGTTTATTGGTTCGATATGACTCTTATGTACATATGTACAAGGCTTTCTGCTTTGTCGCACTCATTCTCTGGTCCATTAATCGAATTTTCAAATAGGTTCTAGTACGTACTTCAAGAGTGTAAAATGGATAAAAAGAGGGAAAGTAGTTTCATTAAGCATTAGACCAAAGGCTATTCTGTTTGACGCTCCAAATGGAAATGTGGCATTGTATCATGCAGCAAAATCATTTGAGATTCTTAAGAAGAACTATTCTAAAGATAAGAGATGGAAAAATACTAAATCAATGCGTGTTCAGTATGATTGCCATGTTCTTTCAAGAGGAATAAAACAGCCTTGGAATCTTGAACCACATCGAACTGAAACTAGGTTGCCAGTAGTCATAGCCAAAGGATGTAATCCCTAATCTGCATTATCCCGCCTAAACATCGACTGCACGTGACCGATTACAAACCGACCGGCAGATCTCCCTGGAAGTTGTCCTCGAAGCGGAAGACCGTATACAAAAAGGACCGTCCTGTTGGACGGCCTTTTTTTTATTCCATATAGATCCGGTATGCACGGCGTATCTCTTCTTTCATCCACTCGGGGTAGGAAGACTGGTTTAATTCGGACACTCGGGTCCAATGGTAACTTTCATGCTCGGCACTCAACTTGATTTGTCCCATCGGCTGGTGACAGGCAAACTTGATGATAATCAGATGTTTTTCATCCTGAATATCATCGTAGATATAAGCCGGTCCAATCACTTTCATGTGAAGTCCGGTCTCTTCCAGCACTTCCCGGTATAACGCATCCATCAACGGCTCCGAGGGCTCCAGCCCCCCACCCGGAAAATCCCAGCCATGGCTGTCCCGGGCACTGCGCTCCGCGGGGGATTTGCGCAATACCAACACCCGGTCCCCGTCAAAAACGATCGCTTTGGCAGCAATCTTATAAGGCTGTTTCATTTCCCATCCTCTCCAATGTCCGTCGTTCACACATTTTCCTCCTGCCGGAAAAATGTGCTGGCCGCTCGGGCGATCAGCTTGCCCGTTTCCTCTTTCACTTTAGTCTCCAGAACCACGATTGTGCGTCCCCGTTTAATCACTTCGGTCTCCGCCGTCAGCCAGCCGCGGACAGCCGGTTTCAAAAAGCTGACGTTCAGATCCAGCGTAACAGACCGCCGCTGTTCCCCCATCTCCTGAAAGACGGTGGATCCCATCGCAGTATCGATGAAAGTGGCGGTAATTCCGCCATGAAGAATCTGATACCGATTTTTGAGCTCATCGGTTACCAGCATCCGATGGATATAGACTCCCTTTTGGGGATCGAATCCATGGGATTGGAAATTCATCATTTCTTCGATATACGCCAGGGGGCTAACCCGGGTGCGCTTCAATGCCTGTACCTGTTTGTAAATCGTCTCCAGCTCCCGTTCGTCCAGGTCCCGCAGTTCCTTGTACAATCCGTCCAAAGTCATCTCTTTCCACTCCAAATTCTTTTGTCTGTGTCTCCGTACGTTGCCGTCGGCAACCTCAATCCTATGATACACCATCCTACTGGGAAAGACACCTCACCCCTTGCACCGAAGGCCGGTCGGCTTGGTTTTCCATCTCCGCTCCAATGAGCAAGTCGCTTCGCCGAAAATCCAAGTCTCCCTCCAAGCAGACCCTAATTAACATGGATACATTGACACAGAAGAAGACCCCGGCCATATCGACCGGGGTATGTGCTTTTGACCGTACTCCATCACCAGCCGCCGGAAACACCGATCCCTTCTTCGTAAGCGCTTTCAAATTCAGCGTCCAGCATGGACTTCGTTTCCCGACAAGCTCGCAATTCCTCCAAGCTCTCTTTCAACGATGCTTTCATATTGGTTCCCCCGCCTCTTTTGAACCATTGGGAAAACCCATTCGACAGATTTGTCCCGCCCTCTTTGTCCGAAAGCGAAAACCCCCTTCGGGGATTCGAGACGGGGTTTATTTGTCAGCTGCCATCAGCCACACATATCGATTCATCTGTTCAAAACGGACTTTCCATCCCGTTTCCAGAAACAACTGCTTCATCGAATCCAAGAGGGGATAAAATTCGCGCTCCAGATCTTCTGCCAATTGCCTAAATCCTCGTTCCTTCGCTTCCTTTTGCATTTGGTGTCTGACCGATTCATCTTTGAACATGGTATCGGCAAATACCAGCTTCCCACCGGGTTTCACGGTCTTATAAAGGAGTGCCAGTGCTTCTTTTTTCTCCCGGTCTGTCAAATGGTGAAACGCATACGTGCTGGCTACACCATCCATCGACCCGTCAGGTACCGGAATGTGTAAAAAATCCCCCTCATGCAGGGTCAAATCCGGCAACTTGCCTAAAGCACGTGCCCTCATCTGTTTCGACGGCTCCACTCCCACCACATGGAACCCCGCCTCCAGCAAGAGTCGACTTAAATTGCCGGTACCCACTCCGATCTCTAACACATAGGATCCGGGAGGAAGGCTTAGTTCCTGGACAACTCCTTCCAATATCTTTCCATATCCTTGGAACACTTCCTGATATTCGGGATTGGAACCGGCAACCGTCCGGTCATAATCATCAGCCCATTGATCAAACAAATCATTAAACCGTGCCCGGCTCATGTTGTCACCTTGCCTTTTATAATTATTCCTATATGAATAGTTTATTTAATCGCCACCAGAATGGATACTCCTAATTTTTGCAAGTTATAACTTACTATTCGCAACGCGAAGAATTTAGGGAATGCGAGCGGGAATCCTCCCCATTTTAATGGGGTAGATGAAAGCGAGCGTCGGACGAAGGAGGTCATCCCCTCGCAAGTCCGACAATCCGATCAGACTATTATGTTAAAGAAAAATCGCTTGACACACGGGCGAATTATCATTATTTTCGCTATACTAATGAGGAAAGAGAACATCAAGCATGCGAGAACCTGTGTCTATCACGTCCATTATCCTATCGTTTGGTCCATCAAATACCGCAGAAAAGTACTGGATGAATAAATGGAATCCTATTTGAGAAATTGTCGAAGAGAACTTCTTGCCCGAATGCATGAGAAAATCGCCAACCAGCGGAAGGATTACGCCCATCGGATCAGTCATCAGCTGGTGAAGCGATACGATTGTATCGCCTTTGAAGATCTAAATGTACAAGGGATGGTCAAGAATCATCACCTGGCGAAAAGTATCAATGATGCAGGATAGAGGCAACTGGTCCAATACACGACTTACAAGGCTGAAAGTGCCGGTAAGCGTGTAGTCCTGGTCAACCCCCATCACACCAGTCAACGATGCTCAAGCTGTGGTGAGATCGTCAAAAAAACATTGGCTGAACGGGTCCATCGTTGCCCCTTTTGTGGCTATGAACAGGATCGGGATATCAATGCGGCCATTAACATTCTACAACTCGCTAAACAAGAAGCTTCTTAAAACTTAACCAGGCTAGGAACTGGCCTTCGTGGAGAGTACGGCAGAAGTCGGCTCGATGAAACGAGAAGCTCGCCATTTCAATGGCGAGAGGTTCACGATACGATAGAGTTGATTTGTTCTCAAAGGAGATCCGGTTTATGACTTTAACAGAGACTCGACGAAACATCATCACAGCTGCCCTGATGGTTGCCATGTTTATCGCCGCTGTGGAAGTCACCATCGTCACTGCCGCCATGCCGACAGTGGTCGGCTCATTGGGGGGCATCTCCCTGTATAGTTGGGTGTTTTCCGCTTATATGTTGGCCAATACACTGACGGTTCCCATCTATGGAAAACTGGCGGACATCCACGGAAGAAAAAAGGTATTTATCACCGCAATCCTTCTTTTTGTCGGTGGATCAGCCCTGTGCGGCCTGGCCCAATCCATGGAACAATTAGTTTTATTTCGGGTGATTCAGGGTTTGGGGGCGGGCGGGGTACTCCCGATTGCCGTCACCATCGTCGGTGACTTGTTTCCTTTTGAACAGCGGGCCCGGGTGCAGGGTTGGTTTTCTTCCATGTGGGGATTGGCCGCCATCGTGGGACCGTTCATCGGTGGATTTACTGTAGAAAATTTTTCTTGGAGATGGGTTTTTTGGTTTAATCTTCCCCTCGGCCTGTTGATTGTCTGGGTTATTTTTCGCTTTTTGAATGAAAAGCAGGAAAGGGAGCAAAAATCAATCGATTACACCGGAGCCGCCCTGTTTGTACTGGCCGTTTTGGGGCTGTTGACCGCTACTCAAGTCGTGGGTCATCAGGGTCCGTCCCATCCGGCAGCATGGATCTTATTTGCGGTCGGCACCGCCATGCTGCTATTGTTCTACCGCTGGGAACATCAGGTGGAGAATCCGTTTATCCCGTTGACCCTGTTCCGCCATCCGATCATCGCTTCCAGTAACTTGACTGCTTTTTTGACAGGGATGGGAATGTTCGGGGTAATCGGCTTCATTCCCCTGTTTGTTCAGGGGGTGCTGGGCCATTCCCCTACACTGGCTGGATTGGCGATCACCCCTCAGGTGTTGGGGTGGAGCAGTGCATCCGTTCTCGCTGGACGCTGGCTTCTAAAGCACGGCTACCGTCCACCGATCTTAACCGGTGTCATCCTGATCTCCTTGGCCGCATCCGCGATCGCTTTCATGAACCAGCAAACTCCATATATATGGATATTGGTCTGCATGTTTGTACTCGGTTTCGGTTTGGGACTGTCGATGACTTCCTGCATCGTCGCGGTCCAAAACGCCGTCAACGGAAGCGAGCGGGGCGCCGCCACTTCTTCGCAGATGTTTTCCCGTTCCATGGGCGGAGCTTTTGGTATGACCTTGCTAGGAACGGTGATGAGTTTTCAATTGAAGGACCAAATGGAAGACTACATTGCCCAAAACCAGGCCGATCTCAGTGCTGAAGCCATCCAGCAGCTCCGGGAAGCACAAGGAGTGACCACTCCTGAAGGCTTGGCCGCCTTGCCCGGACCCTTGGCGGAACAGATCCATCATTTCCTTTCCCAAGCACTGGACGCGACGTTTCTTACCGCAGCCATTATCAGTGTGATCGCCTTACTGTCCGCCTTTCTCCTCGTCCCCAAAGGAAGTGCCCGTTCCCTGTCCGCACACGAGGAGGCTTGAGCCTCTTCGTATGGGTTTTTGTCGGCGGGGGAGAATGGTTTTCAAGCAGGCTCTTTTAAAAAGAAGCTGGAAGTCCAAGCGCCAACCGTTACTTTCGCCGGCCCGGTTGATAGGATGGTGGCAGGAAACGGCTCGTTCATCGGGGGAATTCCCGCCTTTTTTCCTCACAGCCGTCTCGATGACGGCATGTTGGATAGAAGCCTCACCCGTTCAAGAAAAAAAGAAACCGTCACACAGGCAGAACTGACCGTGTTGCCCGTCCACCTTGCCGTGGTGACGGGAGACAACCATTGAGAGTTTCTTTCCCCATACCAGGAAAGGAGAACAGACAAATAAGGTCCCAAGAGGAGAGGAGAAAATCGCTGTGGACACCCTGACACACGGTTTACTCGGTTACGCCGTATACGCCGCCGCCAAACAGGAAAGTTGGAGCAAAAAAGAACGGATCGGATACGCCTCTACCGCCATTATCGGTGGACAAATCCCGGATATCGAAGGGTTTACCACCTTCCTCAGTCCGGAAGTATATCTCACCTGGCATCGTGGAATCACCCATTCCTATCTCGTTTCCCCGCTGATGGCCCTGCTCGCTGTCGGGATCGTTCTGTTGTTTAATCGGTCCCTTCGTTTCCGTACCGCGTTTGGCCTCGCCTGGATTTCCACTATGATTCATATTTCATTCGATTGGTTCAACACATGGGGAACCGGAATCTGGGAACCCTTCGTTTCGGGAAGGTATTCACTCGGGATCTTACCCATTGTAGACATTTTTATCCTCCTGTCTTTTGCCGCCGCGTTTCTTCTTGCACGACGCTTTGACACCGCCCGCGTCTTTCGTCTCTTTTGGCTGGTTATCTTCCTACACGTGTCTGTCCAAGGAGTACAGGGTACGGTACTGGTTTCGGAGTTACGTTCCCAACATCCGGGGTTGGACCAAGTGTCCCTCCAGGCAGATTTTATTCCCTCACGGTTCCATTTAGTGGTACGGGAAGAGGATCGATTTCATTATTACGAAGGCAGTCTATTCACGGGTCTGAACCGAATCGGGGAAGAGCGGGACGAACGTCACCTCGTGGCGGTGGAAGAAGCCCTGAAGGATGGAGAAGTCCAGGCTCTTATACGCTTCTTGCCTGATTACGGAGCACACGTGATGGAAACGGATGAGGATTGGAAGGTAACCATTTATGATCCCCGCTTCCGCATCAACCGCCCCCAATTGTTGAGTACAGAAGTGGTGATTCCCAAATCGGTCGTTTCTCATTAGATCGGTATTGCGCAGGAAGACTTTTCTGTTGTCCATCGTCCGCTTAATGCCTCACAAGAAGCGGGTTGAAAAAACACTTCCGGCTTCCTTGACTTCCCTCTCTATTGTAACTATAATTATTACATCAAGAGGATCCTATATAAAAATCGGCAGTCATCTGCCGACCGACCAACAAAAGCGCCTTTTCCTTAGCGCTTCCTTTTTCGGGCTAGTTGTAACCATTTTAGTTACTAATAGCATTTCAATCCCCATTCAGAAGGGAAAGATTTGACGATGTCCATTGCTATTACCGGAGCCACCGGTCAACTCGGGGGGTTGGTCATTCAACATCTCCTCGACAAAAACGTCCCCGCCGGTCAGATCGTCGCAGTCGTTCGCAATGTGGAGAAGGCATCTGCTCTCGCTGACCGCGGAATCGATGTGCGAGTTGGCGACTATCATGATCCTGCTTCTCTGGAAAAAGCGTTTGCCGGCGTTTCCAAGCTTCACTTTATTCCGAGCCCCGATGCCCATGACGAGCCGCTGCGCATGGTGCAGCACGCTCATGTAATCAAAGCGGCCCGTGATGCAAAGGTGGAACATATCGTTTACAGCGGGATCGCCTTTGCCGAGGAGATCACATTCGGCCCCGCCCTGCTCCACTTGGCTACGGAATATGCCATTCGCACCACTCAAATCCCTTATACCTTTCTGCGTAGCGCCTTTTATACGGAAGTCTTCGTCACTCCCGAGCTGTCCGCCTCTGTGGAACAGGGTGCCATTATCAACAACACGGGAAACGGAAGGGTCAACTCCGTGAGCCGCAGCGATCTGGCTTTGGCCAGTGCCGCTGTCCTCACCGGGAAAGGTCATGAAAACCAAACGTACAACCTTGTTTCCAATCAGCCTTGGAGTTTTGCGGAACTGGCTCAAGCCCTTTCGGAGATTTCTGGGAAGCCGGTCGTTCACCAGGCCGTCTCGTTTGAGGACGGAAAGGATTTTCTGATGAAAACCGGCCTTCCCGAACCGGTTGCACTCCTGTTTTCTTCTATTTACAGTCAGATTTCTTACGGGGAAACCTCGAAAACGTCGGATGACCTGGAAAAACTGATTGGAACACAAACCCCGTTGAAAGAAACGGTGAAACAAGTGTTGCATGGGTGAGGCTGCCGGAAGCGGTGGAAGATCAGGAACGTATATAGGAGTCACCGGACCATTTCGGGAAAAATGTATGTTAAGACATCTCTTCGTACCAAAAAACCCGGCTCCTGTACGCTAAGGAGCCGGGTTGCTTTTCGAAGAGGGAATCACAGGTTAAGCCTGATGATCACGTCATCCATGTCGTCCTGAGTAATCCTTACTTCCTTTTTTCGAAACAGATCATTTTTTGATTTCTCGGATGCCCCCAATCCCCTATATACGTGAATCGCAGATCCAACCCTTCGATCATATGTTTAAAAACCGAAACGTGGTAATGATACGGGTCTTGATCGAAATGCGTCACAATCTTATTCCATCGGGGGATCGGGTCTAGGTTGAACCGATCCCCCGACTCAAAAAAAGTGGCATAAAACTTCCCTCTCTTTTTTAATGATCGTTCAATATTAATTAAGCACCGTTGTATGACATTGATCGGAAGATGGGTAAAAACAGATACGGCCAAAGCCCAATCAAACTTTTGGTTGAACCGATCAAATCGAAATTGATCCTCTGTCAATAATCGGGGGCGTTTTTTTAACAATCCGCTGTTGGCCACTTCCGTCTTACCGGCTTTTATGAGAGAACGGTTGAGATCCATCCCGCAATAATGGCCCTCATTCAGGTACCGGATAAAATGGAGGCCTCCTCTTAAGCTCCCGCAACCGACATCCAGCAGCATATGGCCGGGCTGGAGACCTTGATCAACCATGAACTTCCATTGAAGTTTCCCTAATTCCTTCCACCTTCCACCTACTACTTTGCGGTGCCGGCCATTGATCACATCTTGATCCGTCAATTTTATTCGATAATATTTATTCCAGTTCACAAGCGACACTCCAATATCTTAAAAATGTTTTACTAGTTTACTATATTCCCGGGCAAACCCTATCAGCACGGCAAATAGACTGATAGATTGCCTAACTTTTTCCTTTCATAGTTTGCAGAAGGAATCCCGTAACGAGAATGTCTCGCCATTCTACCCATTATGTGGACCAAGTTGGTTTAAACGAAGGCAGAACAACCACATGATCATGCTTTGCATCATATAGGCCCAGTTCGACGAAGATCGCTCCACTGCGCCAAAGGAAAACAAAGGTGATAGGGATTAAGGCTTTTTTGTCAAAATGCTGAAGGTACGAGCACAAGAAATCGGCTCCCTTAACGTACAGGGAGCCGATTTTTTGTTACAGAGAAATATCTTAGCGTACCATTTTCCTTATATAGAAGAAGCTCAACCCAAGACGAGCGGATTCCTTTAGGAATCCGCTCGTCTTCTTTATATACCGGATACAGTTCGAACTATTTCATCAAGCTCCGAAAAATTGCGATCCCTTTTTCTATGTCAGATCATCCCACAGAGGGGTGACCACGGCTTCAATTCCAACGCTCATCCCTCCAAGTAAGCTAGTCCCTCTTCATGTAACTTCGATCTGTTTTTTTGGCCTTTACGCGGACAAGCTGGTCGGTTTGGTTAGTCTCGCCATGGTCACTTTCGTTCCCGGTCTCGCTATGCACTCATAGAAGCACAAGTCTCGCCATGGTCACTTTCGTTCCCGGTCTCGCTATGCATGGCAGAGTCGACTCCGCAGGATTTCCAAACCTCCCTCCACATAAACACGATCGATATGGGTAGAAGGGGAACTAGTCCGCTACAGCAAGCTTGTTCGTCAGGGTAGGAATTCTCATACCATCTGAAGGTGGTCGTCCCGGTTGACAGCGGAAACCCGCCACCCTTCTTCCTTGTGATGAATCAAGTGGGAAACGGCGGTATTGCCGATCCGGGTCCGACCGGGACCGTACACTCCCCCGCTGACTTGCTCCAACACGACGTTAATGCTTCCTCCATGACTGACGACAGCTACCCGTTGCCCACTGTGCCGCTCCAGGAGGGTTGTCAACCAGGACATCATCCGCCGCCTTGTCTCTTCTGCTTTTTCCACTCCATATTGACCGCCCTGATGCCAGATCGACAGCCATTTCTGAGGATGGCGCCGTTTTACTTCTTCTATCGGCAACCCTTCCCATTCCCCAAAAAACCGTTCCCGAATCTCAGAAGAGGTGTTCACTTTCAGATCCCGGTCGCGTCCCAACCATTCCGCCGTCTGGATGGCCCGGGATAAATCGCTGGCATACAGTGCGTCCAACGGCCAGTCTTTTACATGTTCCGCCAACCGTCTGGCCTGTTCCACCCCTTCCGGTGACAGCGGCATATCCCGATGTCCCTGGACCCGCTTTTCACGATTCCACAGGGTTTCACCATGCCGGATTAAATAGATGTGCGTCTCCAACGATGCATTCCCCTTTCAGCGATTGGGTTTAATACGCTCAAAGCGACCGCTTTCGGGACTCCACTGGAACTCATAGGTCCTTGCCAAACGTCCTTCACCGTTTATTTGATCAATGGTCAGGAGGCGGCGTTTCCCATCCCCTGTTTCTTTTTCGTTTAACATCAGCCGGAATCGTCCGCTTTCATCCCAGGGTAAATGAGAATCGACCCGAACCTGCTCGTTTTCCACCAAACCGGCAGCATTTCCCCGGAAATAAACAGTCCCGTCCGCATCTAGCAAAATGAACTGGCTTACCGTTCCCTGATAATGCACTCCGTTTACAATAGAAACATCCCTTTTCTCAGAGCCCAGAACAGCCAGAACCAAGTCGGGCCCGTCATCCGTCAGATGACCCCGGTAAACGATTTGCGCTTCCTCGCCCAGACCTTCTCTGATTCGTTTTTTTAATTGCGCCTCAGACCAGGCAGGAGCCAATTTTTCGACATCCACGCTTTGGACCATCGCCGTCAAACCTCGATCCGGTCTATAAGTGGCAACCACCAGAGACCAAGGACCTCGATCGGTTTCAGGAAAAGAGGCAACGGCCCATTGCGGCCGGATCCGTTCCCCATCCCGCAAGGGATAGTGGTGAACCTGCCATCGCTCTTCCTTTCCTTCTGCCGTCAAAGAAATCCCTCCATCCTCCTGTTTCAAGTGAAAGATCCAAGATTCTTCTCCCCCGGTGCGGATCTGATGATGAATGGGAGTTTCATGTGGCCGTACCGGCACTTTAATACGATAGCCCCAGTCCAATGTCTCCTGGGTTGTTTGAAGCATCTCCGCTTCGGTCGAATCCCCGTTTTCCATCCTTCCTATATCCACCGGGGCATAGACGGTATCCACCAGGGAGTTATTACCTACATGAAAAATATCGATACGGTAGGCATTTGCTTTTTTTTCAAAGACGATGGTCGCTAAATAGGCTCCATCATGACTGTATCCCAATAAGTATGGCTTTTGTGAGGTGTATTGCCGAAAGCCGGGACGGGTAATCAAGTTCTGCAGATTGGGAACTGACGAATCCTGATAGGGTTGAAATTCTTCCACCTTTTCATGTTTGAGTTCCACTCCGGAAACCGACGGAACCGCCTGTGTGGAAACACAAGCGGTAAGGAGGCTGAACAACAGGAGCCAGACGGTCCCCTTTATGACCCGCATTGCTAAATCCCTCCTCCGTGTTTCCACCATCCCTTTGGATCTATACAAAAAACCGTTCCACCTGCTGAATGAGATGCAGGTGAAGCATGCATGTTAAATAAAAACAGGAGAGTGGAGCTCCATGTTGGTGTTACAGGGAAGCTCAGGGCTGCTTCTCATTCTGTTTCAACAAAAACACACCGGGTCCCTTTATCGTTTGATCGAAACTAGCCGACACCATTTGGAACCGTGGCTTCCCTGGATTGGCAAGATCCGGTCCCCCCAGGATGTCGAACAATATATTACGCGATCCCTGCTGGCATATTCCGCAGGACGGCAAGTTCATTTCGGTATTTGGCACAACAGTCTCCTGGCGGGATCCGTCACAGTGGAACGTCTCGACTTTGACCACCGCAGCGCGGAACTGGGGTATTGGCTGGGCACCCCGCATACCGGCAACGGGTGGATGGTTCATTCCGTGTCCCGTGTGATCCAGTATCTTTTTGACGACCAACAGCTCAACCGGGTGGAAATCCGCTGTGAAACCGGCAATACCGCCAGTGCTCAGGTAGCCAGGCGCATCGGATTTCAATGGGAGGGAACCATGCGCCAGGCTGTAAGGAAAGGGGGAGGCTTCGCCGATATCCATATTTTTGGTTTGCTGCGATCACAATGGAACCCGGCACGCCTTAACCAGAAACAATCCACCGGTCCCCAAAAGAGGCTAACCGCTCCCTTTATTCATGGCCGCCGGGATTCACCGGTTTAATAAACCACTTCCCGTTCTTTTGCTTTTCCGAGATAAACACGGCCGTTCCGGGATTGCGGGGAGCGTTTAAGTCCTCAAATTCTCCCCGATCCGTTGGGTGCAGCACATAGCGGACCACTTTTCCTTCTTTGACAAAGGCGATCAGATTGACGGAATCCCGTTCTGCCACTTCTTCCGCCTCTTTCCAATCCAATCCCATCCGGTCTTGAATCTCTTGTGCATCATGATCCGGTCCAAACACGTATACCTCCTGCCAATCGAAACGGGCAACCTGATTCATCCGGAACAAAGCGGTTCCTTGACCGGTTCCTTTACTACTGTTTATCACTTTTTTTACAGCCGCATCCATATCCTGTTCCAAGCTGGGCTGCGGCCACTGATTTCCACAAGCAGCCAGAATCAAACACATCCATCCCGCCATGACAGCAATGATCCATCTTTTCACCATCGTCACCCTTCCTCTCATCCAGTCAGCCACCTAAACCTATATCGAATACCCGGGTCGGTGTAACTGTCTCCGTTTCTCCCCTCTTCCATTCCCGGTTCTCACACACAGACAGGATCTCTCCCCCTATTATAGTCGTTGTTACCACAATCATCATCCGCCCTCTGTGACAAAAGAAAAAAACAGACCCGGGTCGATGGCCTGTTTATTTATTCCAATGTTGGCTGAGTTCTTTACAAGTTGCCGTACTGTCCCGGATGACCACCTGATAATCCAGCGTTAGCGTAAGAGAGGTGGATTTCCGTTTTCGACGAAGGATATCGGTTAGGATCCGGGCGGATTCATAGCCCATCTGATAAGGGGAATGGCGCACTGTCGTCAATCGGGGCGTAACCAGGGAAGCCAGTTCCTCATCGTCAAAACCGGCGACGGAGAGTTCTTCCGGAATAGACACACCCCTTTCTTTTAGGTATGTCATGGCTCCGACGGCCATACGATCACAAGCGCAGAAGAGAGCAGTCGGTCTTTCTGGTTGATTCCAGATGGATTCCATGCCTTTGACGCCATCCTGCACATCGAACCGTAGCCCTTCAGCGGTCCATTCGTCCCGTAATGGAAGGCCGTGTTCCAACAGTGCTTGCCGATACCCCTCAAACCGCTCTTTACCTGATTGCACATCCCAAAGCGGTCCATGGATCATCCCGATCCGCTGATGACCCAATTGAATCAGATGTTTAACCGTCTCGTAGGAAGCCCGCCGGTTGTCGATCACGGCAGAGGGGATGCACACCTCTTCCAAACGCTGGCCGATCACGACACAGGGAATGTTCATTTTCTCCACTTCCGCTCGGCATGCCGGATCCATTTGAGCAGCCGCCCACAAGATCCCATCCATTTGCCTGGACTGGTAGATACGGAGCAACTCCAACTCGCGTTGGGCGTTTTTTTCGGAGATCGCTAACATGAGATAGTATGACCATTCATTGGCGACCGCTTCGATCCCTTCCACCAACCCGGAAAAATAGGGATTGGCGATTTCCGGCACAATGACACCAATCAGACCCGTTTTCTTTTGGATCATACTTCTCGCCACGGCGTTGGGACGATATCCCGTCTCTTCCACTGCTTCAAGGATCCGTTGTTTTAGGCGGTCGCTTACCGGTTTGGATCCGTTGAGCACCCGGGATACCGTTGCAATGGAGACGCCTGCCCGCTTTGCCACTTCACGTATGGTAACCGCCATCGTTCATCACCCGATTTTCTTTTTTACTCTTTGACTGCACCCGCTGTCAATCCGGATACAATCCGGCGCTGGAAGACGAGGACCATAATCACCAATGGAATGGTCACGATTACGGACGCTGCCGAAATCTCTGCCCATGGAATGGTGAAGCGTCCCTGGAACATCGCGATCCCTACCGGCACCGTTTTCATCGCTTCATCCGTGTTGATGGTCAAAGCGAAGAAAAACTCGTTCCAAGCTGCGATAAACACCAAAATGGCCGTGGTGAAGGTCCCCGGAATAGCCAACGGAAAGATTACTTTCCAAAATGTTTGCATGGTGGACGCCCCGTCCATTTTAGCTGCTTCCTCCAGATCAAAGGGAATCTTGCGGAAAAAGACCGTCAAATTCCACAATGCCAACGGCAATGCGAAGGTGGTATAGGGAATGATCAGACCCAGATAACTGTTGGTTAGTCCCACATCCTGCATAAACATAAAGATGGGAGAGATGGTGGCGATCTGCGGAAACATGGAAACCGCCAGCACGACCCCCAGGACCACACTTTTGCCCCAAAATCTCAACCGGGCGATAGCATAAGCCGCGATGGATGCGATAAACACACAGTACACAGTAGTCAACAACGCCACGATAGTGCTGTTCAGCAGATAGGAAGCGAATGGACGCTGGGTGAACACACTGCTGAAATTGTTCAAGGTCGGGTTATCCGGAAAGGGTTTAAAGGCGCTGGCGCCAAACAATTCTCCCGGCGGTTTCAGGGCGGTCAGTGCCTGCCAGATGAAGGGAAACAACACCACCACCAAAAAACCAGCCAGGAAAAGGTAAAATAACGGTCCTGCTTTTTTGTTCATGGATTCTCACCTTCCATCGCTGATCAGGTCTCGTCCGAGAAGCCGTACAAAGAGGATGCTGATTAAGGCCACACAGAAGAATACGATTACTGCCAGAGCGGAGCCCGCTCCAAAATTCAACTGGCTAAACATCGTTTTGTAGGCGTAAACGGAGATGGTTTCGGTCGCATTGGCGGGTCCCCCTCCAGTGAGGACATAGATTAAGTCAAACACCCGGAAGGCATCCAATGTGCGGAAGAGCAGCGCCACCAAAATCGTCGTACGCAACATCGGCAGGGTGATCCGGAAAAACTGCTGTACCTTGGAAGCCCCATCTACTTCTGCCGCTTCATACAAATTGCGGGGAATCGTCTGCAAACCGGCCAGAATCAGCAGAGCCATAAAAGGAGTGGTTTTCCAAACATCGGCGAATATGACGGCAAACATCGACCAGAACTTGGTGGTCAATAAGACTCCCATATCCGGAATCAGACCAATGGATTCAAATATCTTGGCCATTATCCCGTTTTGGCCGTCAAAGAGGAATTTCCACATCATTGCGGCAACCGCCGTCGGCAAAGCCCACGGGATGAGAACCGCCGCCCGGACTGCCCCCCGTCCGAAAAACTCCCGATTGATCACCATAGCAATCCATAGCCCCAATATCAATTCCAATGTAACGGATATGACGGTGAAAATCAGGGTATTGTTGAGGGAAGCCCACATGCGTCCATCCTGCAAATACTTCTTGTAATAGTGAAGGCCGACAAAGTTCGGCTCAATGATCGTTTCCGCAAGGCCGTTGGAAAGCCCCACCACTCGGTCACCCTGGTCTAAAAACCCTTGGCGGTTGAGATCGACCAATCCGCCGTTGATTTCCTTGATCTTGGCCACCACGGTATCCGCCTGATCGCCTTGGATGGTATAACGTTTCAGTTCCGGTGGAACTTCTTCGCCTTCCAGAAGCAGATTGTCCACTTCCGCAAACCGCTCTTGGAACGCGGGATCTTCTTCCAGAACCGTCTGTACGTTATCCAAATCCGCTCGAAGCTCCGATAGCCTCTGCTCGACTTCCCCTTCCGTCTGGGCAATTTCCTGGTCCATGACAGAGGCGAGCAACAATTGGTTGTCTGTATACCGCTCCACATCAATCGCATAACTGCTGTGGGGCTCCAATTTGGTCGGATCATTCAAACGGATATCATATAAACTCAAATAAAAAGAGCGGGCTACAGGATAAATCGCTATCACCAGAATAAGCAGCAACGCGGGGAGAATTAACAGATATCCCAGGTTGCGCTCGGAGAGACCTTTTCTCATGATGCATTCCCCCACGTTTCTCCAAAAAGATGGTTGACCCCTTGAAAGGGGGGAGCGGAAGCCATAGGGCTTCCACTCCGATTTTTAGTCCACCCGTTCACTCGACAACATCCTTCAGCTTCTTCTCCATGTTTTTCACGGCCTTCTCGGCGGATTGCTTGCCGGCAATGGCACTGGAGACTTCCGATTGAATGATGTCGGAGATCTTGGGATACTCAGGAGAAACCGGACGGGAGATGGCACTGCTAATTCCTTCCACATACTCATCGCTGTCAAAGAGCGGGCTGGCCGCTTTCACTTCATCATCTTCATAGAGGGACAGCAGCGTCGGAGCCAAGCCTCCCTCGATGGCGGAAATCTTCTGCCCTTCCGGACCATTCATAAATTTGAGGAATTCCCACGCTTCCTGCTTGTGTTTGGAATTGGCGTTAATCCCGGAGACCCATCCACCCAACGTGGAGGCGCTGCCGGCATCCCCTTTTGGAAGGGGTGCAATGTCCACTTTCCCTTTCACCTTGGACCCTTCTTCATTCATAACGGCGTAGTGGTACGGCCATTGCCGATCAAATACGGCTTCCCCTTCTCCGTAGATGGCATCGGTCTCCACTTCGGTCAGGGCAGTTACATTACCGGGGACAAAGTCTGACTGGGCAATCTCCATCATCTTTTCCAGCCCCTTGATGGTTTCCGGGCTGTTAATGGCCACGTTCCCTTCCTGATCCAGCACTTCCCCGCCGTAAGAACCGATAAATTCAATGAAGTTGCAGACCAAGCCCTCGTACTGTTTTCCTTGCATCAAATATCCGTATTTGGTGCCGCCTTCCCCTTTCAGCTCTTTCGCCTGCTTAATCAGGTCATCCCAGGTTTCCGGGGGAGAGTCCACCAGATCGGTCCGATAGTACAACAGGCCTGCATCCAGGAACTTGGGCATCGCCCATTGACGGCCGTTGTAGTTCCCGGCATCAACTGACCCTTTCACGTATTCATCCATGCTGATCCCGTCTTTTTCGATGAATCGATCCAGCGGCTGCAGATACCCGCCTTGGGCGAATTCAGCGGGCCAGATCACATCCAAATCGAAGACGTCAATTTCATCGGATCCGCCGCTGAACATGGTCACGTATTGATCATGGCTTACCCCGGTGTCTGCGGGCATCTCTTTAAATTCCACTTTGATGTTGGGATTTTGCTTTTCAAACGCTTCGATGATTTTTTCCGTGGCACCGGTTGTATCTTTGCCGCGGGCGTAGGTGATGGTCACCTGTTCACCATCCCCGGCTCCTTCATCGGCTCCCTGGCCGCAAGCCGCCAAGGAAAAAACCAGGGTGGCGGCCAGTCCGACCGACATGATCTTTTTCCAGGTCCTCATTTTGTTTTCCTCCTCATGCTGTTTTTTCGCAACCTAGGCAAGACACGCTACGCACTGTTGAATTGAGGGGGGTGGATCACCTCCTTCAAGGATGGGGGGCTGATCAATCTCGATACGGGGATCCTCCTCATTTATCAACGAAAAAATCGAATCATCACACAGGCCTTAATCCAAGCGGACCAGCTGCCCCGTTCGGGAAGATTCGTAGATGGCGTCCAGAATGCGCAACACCTCGATGCCTTGTTCCGCCGTGCAGATCGGTTCTTCGATGCCTTCCATCACCCCGATCCAATGGGATAAAAGGGTGGAGCGGTCATCCTGCGGAGGCGGTGTCATCTCCGAGTCCACCGGCACCCCTGCTTCTTCGTGGAAGAGTCGCAGATGGTGGCGATTCAAATCGAGAGCCGCCCCTCCCTCTCCCCCCCACAAGTCCACATAAGCCCGATCCTCGGCGATATGGGAAGCCCAGCTGGCATCCAGAGCAAGGGTCAAACCACTCTCAAAACGGATGAGCGCCACTGCCGAATCTTCCACGTCAAACCGTCCCTCTTTCACGACCGTACCCCAGGACGACTGGCCTTTCTTGCTGGGGCCAAAACGATTATAGGTTTGTCCGAAAACAGAGACGGGCCGGGGAAAATTCAACAGCCACAGCGTCAGATCCAACATATGAACACCGATATCAATCAAGGGTCCGCCTCCGGCTTGCTCCCGGTTGGTGAACCAACTTCCCCAACCGGGAATTCCATTGCGTCGGATCCAGCCCGCTTTGGCATGGTACACTTCACCCAGCCGTTGATGAGTGATCAGATGTTTCAACAGCCGGGAGTCTGCTCGAAAACGGTTGTTTTGCGCCACCATCAGGGTTCTTCCTGTAAAGCGTGCATGCCTCTCCATTCGCCGGGCGGAAGCGGCATCGGTGGAAAGCGGCTTTTCGCACAACACATGGCAACCGGCATCCATGGCCTGTACGGCTACTTGTTCATGCAGATGGTTGGGCAGACACAGGACCACTGCGTCCAGCTGCTCCTGTTCCAGCATCTTTCGATAATCTCGATAGACAGTGGAACATCCATAGCTTTCGGCACGCTTGCGGGCCGCCTCCTCATGGAGGTCTGCAACCGCGCAAAGCCGTACACGCCGCTCCTGCCCCATCGCTTTCATATGGGCCTCTGATATGCTGCCGGCACCGATCATACCCAGTCTCCACTCCGTTTGTCTCATCTTCAGGCTCTCCTTTGATCCCATCGACTCCGTCTATCAAAGAGAAACGATTGATTTCGTCTCGGCCGCCTTTACAGCCGCCAGAACGACTTCCAGGGATTTCATTCCCTCTTCCCCCGGAATCGGGTTGGGTGCACCGCTGGTAATGGCGTCAACAAAGGAGGCGATTACTCCGCTGTCTGTTTGGCCGCCTTCTTCGTTGGTGGCGATTCCGCCCAACTCATGTTTTTCCACCGAACCATCCCCGCGATGGACGACCACCTGGTAAACCGGGTCCTCAACAATCCGGATATGGCCTTTTTCGCAGTACAATACCGTGCTGTTGTCTTCACCGGGATGATGGGTCCAACTGGCTGCCAACGTCCCAAATGCGCCTCCTCTGGTCCGCAGCAGCATGACGGCGTTGTCGTCCACATCTGCATGCTTTTCCAGCGTACCTGTCAAAGCACCCACTTCCACGATGTCATCATCCAGCAGCCAACGAAGCAGATCCACCTTATGGACACCCAAGTCACCCAGGGCTCCGATCACCGCCTGGTCTTTTCGGAAGAACCAAGTGTTTTTCCCTTCCGCACTCCAACTTTCCGGCCCCCCATGACCAAATGCCGTTCGAAACGTCAGCACCCGCCCCAGGCTTCCGCCTTGCAGAATTTCCTTCGCCTTTCTGTGGGGAGACATCAATCGCTGGTTGTGGCCGATCATCAACTGTACTCCGTTTTTGTCCGCCGCTTTCACCATCACCCTCGCGTCATCCATCGAAGTAGCCATCGGCTTTTCGCATAATACATGCTTTTTCGCCCGCAAAGCACCCATCGAAATCGGAGCATGATCCGCATTAGGCGTACAGACGCTCACCGCGTCCAGCTCAGCCTGGTCCAGCATCTCTCGCCAATCGGTGTACACTTCGCCCCCGTATTCCAGGGCAGCCGCCTGGGCACGCTGTTCATCTGTGTCGCAGAAAGCAACCAACTGCGCGTCAGGGTGTTTGAAATATTCAGGAATATGGCGGTGAATGCTGATACTTCCACATCCGATGATACCCACTTTTACTGCCATCTTTTGGCCTCCTATCCGGGTTTAGACCCACCACATATCGGTCAGGCTCTCTTTGGTGATTACCGTCTTCAAGTTGGCCACTGCTTTGGCAAAGCCTTCCTCGATCGACATCAGGGCGTCTTCGTGTTCGATGCTGACGACATGGTCGTACCCGACCAACCGCAAGGCACTGATGATATCGGCCCACGTTTTCATGTCGTGACCGTACCCGACCGTCCGGAAGAGCCAGGCGCGATCTTGCAAGTTGGCGTAGGATTGCATATCCGTCAAACCGTGCATATTAACCTGTTCTTGGTCGATATATGTGTCCTTGGCGTGGAAATGATGGATGGCCCCTTCACGGCCCAGGATTTTGATGGCGGCCACCGGGTCGATTCCTTGCCACCAGAGATGACTGGGATCCAAGTTGGCTCCCATCACTTCCCCCACCGCTTCTCGCAGCCGCAACATCGTCGCAGGCGTGTGAACCGAGAATCCACCATGAAGTTCTAATGCTACTTTCACACCATGATCAGCGGCAAAGCGGCCCCACTCTTTCCAGTAGGGAATCATTTTCTCATTCCACTGCCAATCGAGCACCTCACGGTATTCATTGGGCCAGGGAGCCACCGGCCAGTTGGGGTACTTCGCCCCTTCGTGGTCTCCCGGCGTTCCGGAAAAACAATTGACCACCGGCACCTCCAGCTTTTCCGCCAGCCGCACTGTCTGTACAAACGCTTCGTGGGAAGCTTTAGCAAAGGAGGGTTCCGGCGTCAAGGGGTTCCCATGGCAGCTGAGCCCGCTGATCTCCAAGCCGCGGTCTGTTACCGCCCGTTGAAACGCTTTCAATTTTGCGTTATCTTCCAGTAACACGACAGGATCACAATGAGCGGTTCCCGGGTAGGCCCCGCTCCCCAGCTCAACTGCATCCAACCCGGCGGCTTTTACATGATCCAGCATCTCTTCAAACGGCTTTTCTGAAAATAGTACGGTGAATACGCCCAGCTTCATCAATCCGCCTCCTTCTTCGCTTCCAAAAAGGATTGAAACCGTTATCAATCATGAACCAATATAAACGGGCAGCACCCAGATCGTCCGGTTGTAAATTGCTTTACAAAAGGAAAACGTTTTCCTACTATGAGGATAAAGAATTTTCCCCATCATTGCAAGACATTTTTTACTCACTTTGGACGAAGCAAGGAGGATTACTCCATGATTCCCTTATTTACTCTGGGGGAAGCCCTGATCGATTTTATCCCGACAGATCGGGACGTACCCTTGACAGAAGCCGCCACCTTTTCCCGTCAAGCAGGTGGTGCACCGGCCAATGTAGCCGCCCAGGCGGCACGATTAGGCGGTGACGCCCGCTTCATTGGAAAAATCGGGAACGACTCTTTCGGCGATTTCCTCATCCGTGTGTTGAAAGACAGCGGTGTGGATACCACTCACGTCCTGCAAACCGGGGAAGCCCGTACATCCTTGGCCTTTGTTTCCCAAGTGGAGGAAGACGAGAACCCCTTTACTTTTTACCGGGACCCGGCAGCCGATCAGCTGTTGCAGCCGGAAGAAGTACCCGGCGAATCACTGACCAATCCCGGTATCTTCCATTTTTGTTCCGTCTCCCTCAGCAGCGATCCGGTACGATCGGCCACCCGTCGCGCTGTGGACACCGCCCGACGCCACGGCTTATTGATCAGTTTCGACCCCAATATCCGCCCTCCGCTGTGGCCCAGCCTTGACGCGGCCAAAGCGGAAATCAGGTCCCTGCTTCCTTCGGCTCATCTCGTCAAGGTGAGTCGAAGCGAATTGATGGAACTGATGGACACCCGCTCGGATGACGTGGAAGCAATCGGCCGCCGCTTCCTGGAACAATATGAAAACCAGTTGTTAATCTTCACCCTGGGTTCCCAAGGATGTCTCTTTGTTACCTCTGAAGGAACAGGTATGGTGCAAGCTCCCGCTGCCCACTCCGTCGATCCCACCGGCGCCGGTGATTCCCTGGCCGGTGCCATGCTGTTCCGTTTGTCGGAACAAAACGTCACTCCCCAAAAACTGGCACAGTGGTGCAATCAACACTCCTGGGTGGAAGAAAATCTCCGTTTCGCCGTCCGGATCGCCACCCACTCTACCACCGGATACGGAGCCATCGCCTCCTACGCCGGCAAAGCAGATTTGGCCCGATTGGGATTGGAGTAAACAGCTGTTTTTTCAGCGGTCAAAAAACCGTAATGAAAAGCAGCCACGGGCATTCCTCGTTCGTAATCGGAAGCCATCCCCTCGGACGGCTTCTTCACGCCGGCAGGAAAATCCTTTTCCTGCCTGGCGGTTTCGTCAAGGGTTGGTTTGATTGTACCATTGAATGCAACCGGTTGCACTAATTGTTTTTCACCTGTCTTCCCGACTTCTTTTTCTATTTTTTTACTCCATTTGGTGTAACGGTTCGATTGGACTTGATTTATCGTCTGAAGTAAAATTCATACGGACAGATCGGTGACTATTCCCGTTGATTGGGAAGTATTTTCAGACGAAAGAGGAGACCCCATGCGATTGAGACGGAAGCCTTATGCAAAACAAATGGTGCGGGAGCACGCCCGAGTGGTGAACGATCCGCAAAAGTACAAGGGAAAATGGCGTTCTGTCGTTTTTCGAAACGAACACCCCCTTTACTTGGAATTGGGTACCGGAAAAGGCCGCTTCTTATCCCGGGTGTGCCAGGAGCAGCCGGATATTAACTGGATCGGGGTGGAGCGGATCGAAGAAATCCTTCTTCAGGCTTTGAATAAGTCGGAAGAACTGCTCGTTGACAATCTTCGTTTCCTATGGATGGATGTCAAACAATTACCCGATTGTTTCGCAGCCGGAGAAGTGGATCGAATCTACCTTCACTTCAGCGATCCCTGGCCCAAAAAAAGGCATACCAAAAGGCGGCTCACACACCGCTCTTTTTTGCATCAATACAAGTCGGTATTGAAACCGGGCGGGGAACTGCTCTTAAAAACGGATAACCAGGCCCTGTTTCAATTTTCCCTGGATGAATTGGAAGAGGCGGGTTACAAACTGGTGGAATCCACCCATGATCTGTATGCCAGCCCGTTTGCCGCTGGTAATATCCCGACGGAATACGAAGAGAAATTCACTTCCAAAAACATGCCCATTCACTATCTTTTAGCCCAACCGAAATCTTCCTGATCCCGGCAGAAAGATTGACTTCTTCTGTCATTTCGATATAATATGTCTCTGTATGGCTCCTATTGTTCCTTCCCTACAAAAAGGAACGTTGAGGATAGCACGCAAAGAACGGTGATGGAATCACCCTCACTGGCCCGCCCCGCGTGGACAGCGGCTGATCATTCCCCGCGGGTGCCCGACGTTTCGCCGCTATCCGGAACGTACCGGGCAATGTGCAGCGGACCAGCCACACCTTGTTTGCACCATTTTTTTGCAACATGGAAAGGAGCAAGTTTTATTATGGCACGTTATACAGGACCTCGTTGGAAATTAAGCCGTCGCTTGGGAATTTCCCTCTCCGGCACGGGCAAAGAGCTGAAGCGGCCTTACCCGCCGGGAGTGCATGGCCCCAACCAGCGTCGGAAGTTGAGCGAATACGGACTTCAGCTGCAGGAAAAGCAAAAACTGCGCTTTATGTATGGCATGAACGAAAAGCAGTTCCGCACCCTGTTTGACAAAGCCGGCAAGATGAAAGGGGTTCATGGTGAAAACTTCATGAAGCTCCTGGAATCCCGTCTGGACAACCTGGTGTACCGCCTCGGCTTCGCCCGGACGCGTTCCCAAGCCCGTCAGCTTGTGGTACACGGCCACATCACCGTCAACGGCAAAAAGCTGGACCGTCCTTCCTACCAGGTAAAAGTGGGCGATGTGATCGGACTGCGGGAGAAAAGCCGCAACCTTTCCATCGTCAAGGAAGCCCTGGAAGACCGCTCCTACTTGCCTGAGTACGTGAGCTTCGACGCTAACAAGCTGGAAGGCACCTACACCCGTCTGCCGGAACGGGATGAACTGCCCGCCGAAATCAACGAGCGTCAAATTGTTGAATACTACAGCCGGTAACCGGAAAGAACCGGAGATAAGCGATGGGCTCCCTCTCATCTTGAGGGGGAGCCCGTCTTTTTTTATTTCAATTTCTCTCTGATCACAGAATACCGAAAATCGATCTTTTTTTAACACTGCATAAAAAAGCCGCCCCTATGGGCGGTTTTTTTGTTATCCCAATTTCACCTGGGCAAATTTTCGTTTTCCCACCTGAACGACCATGCCATCCGTGAGCGGGATCTGAGCATCCACATCCGTCACTTTCTCTTCGTCGATCTTGACTGCCCCTTGTTTCACCATACGGCGGGCCTCCCCATTGGAGGCAACCAGACCGAGGCGGGAGAGGAGATGGATCACCCACAGGCGGCCATCCTTCAGGTCGGCGACAGGGATCGTTACCTGTGCGATGTCTTCAGGCAAGGCACGCTGCTGAAAGACGCGCTTAAAACCGGCTTCCGCCTCCTGTGCCGCCTCTTTCCCGTGATACATCTCCACCAGCTGTCGGGCAAGCCCCATCTTGGCGTCCCGGGGGTGAATACTTCCGTCCTTCACACCCTCCTGCACCCGGTCCAACTCTGCCGGAGACAGATCCGTCACCAGCTCGTAGTACTTCAGCATCCGATCATCAGGGACGGACATCGCTTTCCCGTAGATTTCAGCAGCCGGTTCGTTAATGCCGATGTAGTTCCCTAAGCTCTTGGACATCTTTTTTACCCCATCCAGCCCTTCCAATAGGGGCATAGTCAGAATGACCTGTTCCTCTTGACCGTATTGAGCCTGCAGCTGACGTCCCATCAACAGATTGAACGTCTGGTCCGTCCCGCCCAGCTCAATGTCGCTTTCCAGAGCCACAGAATCATAGCCCTGCATCAGTGGATAAAAGAACTCATGAACACTGATGGCCTGCCCACCATGGTAGCGTTTGGAGAAGTCATCCCGCTCCAACATCCGGGCCACTGTCGTTTTGGCCGCCAAATCCACCACTGCCGCAAAATCCAGCGGGCTGAGCCAACGGCTGTTAAAATGGATCTCCGTCTTATCCCTATCCAGGATTTTAAACAATTGATCGGCATAGGTTTGAGCGTTTTCCTTCACTTCCGCTTCGGTCAATTGCTTCCGGGTTTCCGACTTTCCTGTCGGATCCCCGATCCGGCCGGTGAAATCACCGATCACCAACTGCACGAAGTGACCAAGGTCCTGAAATTGGCGCAACTTGTTCAGCACCACGGTATGACCGATGTGAATATCGGGAGCCGACGGGTCCAGACCCAGCTTCACCTTTAGAGGCTGACCCGTCTCCACCGAACGGCGCACTTTTTTCTCCAAATCCGCTTCCGGAATGATCTCCGCCGCCCCCCGTCGGATCACTTCCAGCTGCCGAGCTACCTCTTGTTTCGTTTCTTCGGACGTTTGCCCATTTTTTCCCATCCTTTAACACCCGCCTCCATTTATTTTCATGGCAAAAAATCCATAAAATAAACCTCGCCCCCCTAAGGGACGAGGTTGACTCGCGGTACCACCCTTGTTGGAAACCGTTCAGACGGTCTCCCACTCAACCGGATAACGGACCGGTGGCCGGCGGGGCCCTATATCGAACCCGGCAGCTCCCAAGCGGTAATTCACACGGGAGTCGTCCGCTGGTTCGCAGCCACCACCAGCTCTCTGAAGGATCGGTTCACCCGGCTACTGCGGCTTGTTCTTCGCCGTTTTACGCGGCCATATAAAGGGCCGCTCAAATTATACCCCCATCTTACCTTAATCCCACCGGCAAAATCAAGCGGAAGACATTGATACAGCCGACATCGACCCGATTTCCACCTGAAAGGAGGAAGCCTGCGGGCAGTCCATCGAGGCACGCGCGCACTACTTCTTATGAGCAGACGAACCCGAAACAACAAACGCTTCCCCTGGTTACGCCTGTTTACCACTCTCCTTGTCTCATTGCTGGTTTTTCTCCTGGCAGGAACTGGAACATTGACAGAATACCTCTTTTCTACAGCAAAGCGAGAAGGTCTGGACAATGCCGAATTGCAACGGCGCCTGGACAGCTGGAGCCAGACCAGCCATGCCAGTTTTCGCGACGGGTCATCCATCGGGGCGATGCGAAGTGATGCGGATCGAAAGTGGGTGGAGATGGAAAAGGTGAGCCCCCATTTGGTCCAAGCCTTAATTGCCACCGAGGATAAAGACTTTCCGCGACATCCCGGCCTCTCTCCCCGAGGATTGGCCCGGGCTCTGTGGGACAACGTCAAGCATCGTTCCTTTTCCAGCGGAGGAAGCACCATTACGCAACAACTCGTAAAAAACGCCATCCTAAAAAACCGCGAAAAAGCGTTGGAGCGAAAATTGAAAGAGATGTGGCTGGCGGTTCAATTGGAACGCATGCTGACCAAGGACCAAATCCTCTCATACTACTTGAACAGTCTCTTTTTCGGAAAAGGAGCGGATCACCGCAATCTGTTGGGTGTGCAGGCCGCTGCCCGCGGAATCTTCGGGGTGGATGCATCCCAACTCAATCTGGCACAGGCCGCTTATCTGGCTGGTATGATTCAACGTCCCAACGCCTTCAATCCCTTTGAGCCCGAGTCTCTGGAGGCAGGGCAAAAACGGATGCATACGGTCATCCGACGCATGCGCGAAAACGGCATGATCGACAAGGCCGAAGCACAGGCCGCTCTCTCCTATGATTTATCCGCGTCACTCACCCGCCGGGGACAGTCAAATGCTTACCACCGCCATCCGTTTGTGATGGCTGCCGTGGAAGAACGGGCCGCCCAAGCCCTGATGAAAGCCGAAGGGTTGGATGCACAAGAATTGAGCCGACAAGGGATGTACCGCAGCACCCTGGAACAATACCGGAAGCGGATTCTTACCGGCGGGTACCGCATCGTCACCACCCTGGATCCGCGTCTCCACCAAGCGGTCAACCAAGCGGCCACCAACCCCCGCCTGTATGCAAAGCCGGTAAACTACACCGTCCAGACTGACCAAGGGCCGAAAGAAGTACGGAATGCGCAGGAAGAAGTCGGGGCTACCCTGATTGATGTGGAGAATGGAGCCGTGCTGGCCTTCGTGGGCGGACGAGATTTTGAGCACGGACAAACCAATCGCGCCTTTCAATCCCGCCGTCAACCCGGTTCCACCATAAAACCGTTGTTGGATTACGGTCCTGCGCTGGAGAAAGGGATCGCCGATCCGGCCACCGTATTTATCGATGAGCCGCTGGAATCAAAAGGAAATGGCCAAAGTAAAGTGTACAAAAACCAATCGGAACAGTATAAAGGACCGGTCACCCTGCGGGAAGCCCTGCGCTGGTCTCTTAATATTCCCGCGATCAAAGCGCTGCGGGAAGTGGGAGTGACGGAAGGATTCCAAACGCTGAAATCCATGGGCTTTCCCATCCATGCGTATGATGGGGAGGCTTCCGCCATCGGCGGGTTCACCCGTGGATTTACCGTTGAAGAGATGACTGCCGGTTATGCCATGCTGGCTGCCGATGGGGTGTATCACCCCCCTTATCTGATTGAACGGATCGAAGATGCCGACGGCCACACCGTCTATCAACACCCCTCTCAAGGCCGACGCATCTTCTCTTCGCAAACCGCCCATTGGCTGACTCACCTGTTGCAAGACGTATTGAAGCAGGGAACCGGCCGAATAGTGGGCAACCATTTTCCCGCCATGGATTTAGCAGGAAAAACGGGAACGACCCAGCGCAACCAGGATGTCTGGTTTGTGGGATATACTCCCCGCCTCGCCCTGGGAGTGTGGGTGGGCTACGATTGGAACCATCCGCTTCCGGATGACAAGCGGGCCAAATATGTATGGCGCGAAGTGTTCCAAGCGGCACGCTCGGCAAAACCGGAATGGTTCCCTCCCCATGCCCGTTTTCCGGAACTGCCCGAATCCTGGGAGCGGGTGAAACTGTGTAAGATATCGGGTCACCTGGCCTCATTCGATTGTGAACAGGCAGGGGAAACCGTCGAAGAACGGCTCCCACCGGAACGGATTCCAACCGAGTTCTGCTCCCTGCATCAATCGGCACAAATCGTCACCTACCAGGGAAAACAATATCTGGCCCATCCTTATACCCCCGATGACCTCACAGAGAGGGTGAGTGGAATCCGGGTACCTCCGGAGGAGGAAGGTCGATTTGAATACTACAACGGCTCCATGCTGCCATGGGAAACGGATCCCCGAACCGGTACCGGAACACCCCACCCACCCCGGGTGTCCGCAAGGGCCGCCACCGAAGGAATGACGCTGACCTGGTTCCCTTCTTCCACCGAAATGGCAGGGTATCGCATCTACCGTGACGGTATTCGTGTCGCCAGCATCCCTGCCGGCCAACCTTTTCGATATACCGGCCCTCCCGGCTTTTACAGCATCACCGCAGTCGATATATACGGGTTGGAATCGGAGGCGGCAACTGCTCCATTGGGTCCGCCGGCAGCACCGCCGGAAACGATGGAGGATTCAGGGCCAGACAAACAGCCCACGAAAAGCAGGTGGAAGTGGTGGTGAAATCAAAAGAACCCCGTAACCGGTTTTAAAACGGTTACGGGTTCTTTTGATCGTGCTCGTCTTCTAAACAGGAATTCGTTGCCTAAATGGAAAGCGGTGAAATCGTCCCCAGGACCCTGATGGGAGCCGTATATTGACGATGATGACACCAGACCCACTATGATCCAAAAAAGAGCCTCTTCAACTAACACGGAGAAGTCCCGTCGGCCAGTGAAGCCGATAGGAGTCCAACCAAAATTCTTATAAATCACCCACAAACAAAAAAGCGGCGGTTCTATCACCGCCGCTCGTGTTTCTCACTCAGTCTTCCATGGTCGATAAGTCTCCGGTGGGCAAATCCAGTTCCCACGCTTTCAATACCCGACGCATGATTTTACCGCTGCGGGTTTTGGGCAGTTTATCTTTGAAATCGATCTCCCTGGGAGCGGCGTGGGCGGCCAACCCCTCCTTTACGAAGGCCCGGATCTCCTCTTTGAGTGCATCGGACACCTCATATCCTTGACGCAGGGAGATAAACGCTTTGATGATCTCCCCCCGAACCGGATCCGGTTTTCCGATCACGCCCGCTTCCGCCACAGCCGGATGTTCCACCAGTTTGCTTTCCACTTCAAACGGCCCCACCCGCTCACCGGAAGTGTTGATCACATCGTCGATTCGGCCCTGGAACCAAAAGTACCCTTCTTCATCCATGTAAGCGGAATCACCGGAAACATACCAGCCGGGAATGCGAAAATATTCATTGTACTTGGCTTCGTTCTTCCAGATGGCACGCATCATGGACGGCCATGGGGTACGGATCGCCAGATTACCCATGCGGTACGGAGGCAGTTCATTGCCTTCGTCGTCGATGATTGCCGCTTTGATTCCCGGGAACGGGCGACCCATGGAGCCCGGTTTGATCGGCATCTGCGGGTAATTGGAAATCAGGATCCCGCCGGTCTCAGTCATCCACCAGTTGTCGTGGATGCGCCGATTGAAAGCTTCCAATCCCCAACGCACCACTTCAGGGTTTAAGGGTTCCCCTACACTCAGGATATGACGCACATGGGAGAGGTCGTATTTTTTCGCCACGTCTGCCCCAGCACCCATCAACATACGAAAGGCCGTCGGAGCGCTGTACCAAATCGTCACCCGGTTATCCTGAAGAGTTTGATACCAATCGTCAGGGCTGAAGCGACCACCGCGGATCACGTTGGTCACCCCGTTTAACCAAGGGGCAAAAATCCCGTAGGAAGTTCCGGTCACCCATCCCGGATCCGCCGTACACCAATAAATATCCTCTTCCTGTAAATCCAATACCCATCTTCCCGTTTGGTAGTGTTGAATCATGGCGTTATGAACATGAAGCACCCCTTTGGGCTTGCCCGTGGAACCGGAAGTGTAGTGAATAATCATCGGGTCTTCCCGGTCCATCCACTCGATTTCCAGATTCGGCGAGGCGGCTTCCATCTCTTTTTCAAAATCGTAAGTTCCGTCCGTCAGTTCTCCAGTGGCGCCCACCAAGATAATATGCTTCAAAGCCGGCAGCTCATCGACTGGAACCCGCTCCAGCAACTGGGGTGTCGTCACCAGTGCGACAGCTTCACTGTCTTCCAGTCGATCCCGCACCGCCCCTTCCATGAAGGCTTCAAACAGCGGGCCGACGATCGCACCCACCTTCAGAATGCCTAAAAAGCTGAAATACAGTTCCGGAGTCCGGGGCATGAAGATAAAGACGCGATCTCCTTTTTTGACACCAATCTTTTTTAGCACATTTCCAAAACGGTTCGACTGATCCCGCATCTCGCGGAAGGTGTACTCTTCCTTCCGATCGGGATCACTGTAATACAAAGCGACCTGATCCCGCCGTTCGGTTTCGGCATGACGGTCGATTGCTTCATAAGCAGCATTTACTTTTCCTGTTTCGTACCAAGAAAACGCCTTTTCCGCCTCTTTCCAATCAAAGCTTTCAACTGCCTCTTCGTATCCATGCAGGTTGTTTCCCGACGTTTTCACACCAATTATTTCTGCTTGCTTCACTAAGGACCCTCCCTATCAGCCTGAATGCCACAATCAGTAAAACAGCGTTTACCTGTTACAAGCGAGACCCGGGAACGAAATGACCGAGGCGAGACTTGTGCTGAAAGTGCAGATGAGGGGACCGGTATCGTTTCCGGTTAATTTGGGACTTGATGAAAACGTCTTCATCCATCACAATTATAACATAGATACAATAATTCGCAATGTTGCACAGTTTCATTGTTCCCGGTTTTGCCCCATCCACTTGATAGGAATCCGACATATAATGGAGGAAGGAATAACGGATGGATGGACCCCACTTTTGGAGGTGGCAAGCCTTTGGAACACCGCAAACAATACCACTCCCTCACGCTTCCTGGATCGGGGGGTGACTTAATGGTGGAAGGCCCTGTCCCCCCAGAAACGTTTATACAATATTCCTTCCATGAAGGACTGGTCGCCTTTCGTCCTCCGGAAGAACAACAGCGGGCGATTCTCGGCATCACCCGATTGCCGGAGGGGCGGGTTATCATCGCTCGCACCGCCAACGAAATCGTAGGGTATGTAACCTATCTTCACCCCGATGCGCTGGAACACTGGTCGAAAGGCAATATGGAGAACCTGCTCGAATTGGGGGCCATTGAAGTGGCAGCCCCGTATCGAACAGATGGGGTCGCCAAAGCGTTGTTGCGCGTCTCTTTCTTAGATCCCTATATGGAGCACTACATCGTTATCTCCACCGAATATTATTGGCACTGGGATTTGAAAGGAACCGGCCTGTCCGTTTGGGAATACCGCAGAGTGATGGAGAAGGTAATGGCCAGTGCCGGGTTGGAATGGATGGCTACAGACGATCCGGAAATTACGGCTCACCCCGCCAATTGCCTCATGGCTCGGATTGGCAAGTATGTTCCCCCATCCTCGGTGGAACAATTTGACCGCCTTCGGTTTCGGCATCGGATCCTATACTGAAACGTTGCTTATGGAAAAAATCATGTGCTGAAAAAGATCTACGGATCGAGGGCTGAACTGACACGGCCGGCCGCAAAGGAGTCCGGCTCGGCAAGGAACCCGACAAGTAAGGAGGTTCGTTGAATGGAGTCCGCACGGTTAATCTACAGTAAAGATTTTTTAAGATACCGCTTCAGCGAAATCCACCCGTTTAACAATAAACGGCTGGAACTGACTCTAGACCTGATTCGCTCCCTGGGACTCCTGTCACCGGAGCATCTGATGCCCCCCCGAATGGCAACGGATGAGGAACTGGCCCTCGTCCATACTCCCGAATATATCGAGGTGGTAAAACGGGCTGATGATGGAACCATCCCTCCTGAACGGCTGGAGGAGTACGGATTGCACACGGAGGACAACCCTGTCTTTCCAGGCATTCACCAGGCGGCTGCTCTGGTGGTGGGCGGTACCCTGGAGGCGGCGGAAGCCGTTATGTCGGGGCGTTGCACCCATGCCCTTAACCTTTCAGGGGGATTGCACCACGCCCTTCGCGGGAAAGCATCCGGCTTCTGCATCTATAACGACGCCTCTGTTGCAATCGCTTACTTGCGTAAAAAATACGACGCCCGCGTGATGTACATCGACACAGACGCCCACCATGGAGACGGAGTTCAATGGTCTTTCTACGACGATCCCCATGTCATGACTGTTTCCATCCATGAGACGGGACGCTATTTGTTTCCCGGAACAGGCCATGTATATGAACGAGGTACCGATCGGGGAGTAGGCACGTCCCTCAACGTTCCGTTGGATGCCTTCACGGAAGATGACTCATGGTTGGACGCCTTTGAACAGGTAGTCCCAGCAGCGGTACGAGAATTTTGCCCCGACGTTATCCTGTCCCAAAATGGATGCGATTCCCATCGTTTTGATCCCTTGACCCATCTGTCCACCACCATGCGTATCTACCGGGAGATTCCCCGACGGGTCCGGCAGTTGGCCCATGAGTACTGCGATGGACGTTGGATCGCCGTCGGAGGCGGCGGTTACGATATCTGGCGGGTAGTTCCCCGGGCGTGGACCCTTCTGTGGGCGGAATTGTCCGGTCAAGCGCTGGAAAACTGCAAACTGCCCCGTCAATGGCTGGAACGATGGCAGCCCGAAAGCCCCTGTTCCCTGCCTGAACAATTGATGGATCCGGAAGGGATCTTTCAACCGATCCCACGCCGAAAAGAGATCACGCAAAAAAACGCCATTACGGTGCAACAGGTCACCCGCTTTTTCAACCAAAATCAAGCCTGTGGTCCCTAAAACCCTTCTTCCTTCATGTTTATACTGACCAGTCAGGTCAATTTCATTAACCCAAAAAAGCAGGGATTTCTCTTAACGTTGATTTATTTTCTTCGTTGTCAGAACATCATGCTGTTCCGGATCGGGGATCGTACACGCAAAAGCAGGAGAACGAGGGGAGGGAGGATCGATACATGAAAAACTGCCAGTTTTGGGGGCCAGACAGCAATTATTTCGCCCAGCGGTTGATGGAACGGGGAATCCTGGTTCAGGCGGATGGAACGGGGTACCAAGCGACATTCCCTGATGAAGGAACCATGGAAGCCTATTTATGCGAGGTACGAGCAGAAATGGATTCAAGGAAGTTCTTTCTAACGGGCGAATGATACAATCCCGGAGAAATCAAACGACCCGTCGGTTCGTATGGACCGACGGGTCGTCTGATTTACGAATGATGCTGTCCGATCATATTTTTTACGATCCCATTGGATCGACGGGCGGCAATGACGGCAAATTCCTGGAAGTTTACATCTGCGGAATGATCCGCCCGGTCGGACATCGACCGGATCACGACAAAAGGAATATCGTTCAGGTGGCACACATGGGCGACGGCTGCCCCCTCCATCTCCACACAAGCGCCGCCCATCTGCTCTCGCAATTCCCGAACCGTGTCTACACGGGCGATAAATTGATCTCCTGACAGCACTTTCCCCCGGATCACCCGTCCTTCCGTCCACATCGATGCCGCTTTTTCCGCCAGCCGGATCAGTTCAGGATCGGCTTGAAACTCCGAGACCTTTTGAAAGGGGATTTCTCCCTTCGAGAGACCCAGCGGAGTCACATCCATATCATGTTGCTGACAAGAGGTGGACACGACAATGTCACCGATATCCAGTTTCGGATCGAGTGCTCCCGCCACCCCCGTAAAGATGACGGATTCCACTCCATAACGGTCAATCAGGACTTGTGTGCAGACGGAGGCGTTTACCTTGCCCACTCCGGAACGGCACACGACCACGGATTGGCCGGCCAACCGCCCCGAGTGGTATCGGATACCGACGTGCTCTTCCGTCTGCTCCCTCTCCATTTCCTCCAAAAAAAGGGCAATTTCTTCTTCCATCGCCCCAATTAAGCCAATCCGTTTCTCCATTCCCTTCTTCCCTTCATAATTCCTTTAGACGGGTGGAGTCCGCCAACTCCAATCGATAGGGCAATACCACTTGATTTTCTTCGATCGTCTCGTCATTCATGTATTTGGTCAACAAACGCATGGCCACTGCACCGATATCATACATCGGTACCGCCACCGTGCTCAACAGGGGCCGCACTTGAGAAGCGAGGGGGATGTTGTCAAATCCCATCACCGACACATCTTTCGGTACATCCAGACCCCGATCCTGAACCGCATGGATGGCTCCTACCGCCATCTCATCGTTGACCGCAAAAATCGCCGTGGGGGCATCCACCATCCCCAAGAGCTCCTTGGCCGCTTCCAGACCGGAATTATATCGGTAGTTGCCCAGGCGCACCCAATTTTCGTTAAAGGGGATTCCTTCTTCCTCCAAGGCTTCTTTGTACCCCTGGTAACGGGGGAAACCGATGATCGGATCCGTCAGTGGGCCGCCCAACAGACCAATCCGCTTGTGACCTTCCCGAATCAATATCCCGGTCGCCTCTTTCGCTGCCTGCACCTGATCGATCGTGACATAGGGGCGGTCCTTGTCCACTTCGTCATGAGTAGCCGCCAGCACAATGGGAACCTGAGCTCCGGAAAAGATCTCCCGATGCTCCTCAGTTACTTCCCCGCCTAAAAACAACAGTCCATCTACCTGCTTCTCCAAAAGCGCTTCAATCAACTGCATCTCTTTCTCTTTTTTCAGATCGGAGTTGCACAAGATAATGTTGTAATGATACATGTTGGCAATATCTTCGATCCCCCGGGTTAATTCCGCAAAAAAAGCGTAGGAGATATCCGGAATCACGACACCAACGGTAGTCGTTTTCTTGCTTGCCAACCCACGGGCCACGGCATTCGGACGATATCCCATCCGACGAATGGTCTCCAGCACTTTCTTTCGGGTGACCGGCTTTACATTAGGATTGCCGTTAACCACACGGGAAACCGTTGCCATGGAAACCCCTGCTTCCCGGGCCACATCATAGATTGTTATCGTTTCTTTTTTCTTCCCCATTGGATCCACATCCATTTGGTTGATGGTTTTTCCGTTGTTCTTTTAAGAATACGACAAATTCCTGCCTCTTGCAAAGGTTGTCATCGTTTAAATGGTATTCCTTCCCACTTCCAGTCGCTCTATCCTTTGGTTTGCCCCATTTGTACCATTCCAATGAAGAAGAGGACCGACTTTTAGAAAAAGCCGGTCCCCAATGGATGGGATCAAAAGTTGACAGGCGAGTTGATTTGGTCGGCTACACTCACCATCAACCGACGGTAACAGGAGCGGGTGCTACCAAACCAGTCTGACGAATCTCCTCCATAAACGTATGGAATCGTGGAATATCGATTTGTTGATTGGCGTCTGACAATGCCACAGACGGATCGGGGTGCACCTCTAGCATAATTCCATCCGCACCCGCGGCCAATGCTGCACGAGCCACGGGCAACTGGATGTCCCGTCGGCCGGTGGAATGGGTAATATCCACAAAAACAGGCAGATGGCTTTCCTGCTTCAAAATCGGAACCGCCGAAATGTCCAAGGTGTTACGCGTCCATTTTTCGTATGTGCGAATCCCCCGCTCGCACAACATGACCTGGCTGTTCCCACGGGAAACAATGTATTCCGCCGCAAACAGGAACTCTTCCACCGTGGCGGACATGCCCCGTTTCAGAAAAACCGGTCGAGACGCTGCTCCCGCAGCCTTGAGAAGCTCAAAGTTCTGCATATTGCGGGCACCGATCTGGATCACATCCACATACTGCTCCGCCATCTCCATATCAGCGGGATTGACAATCTCACTAATCACCTTCAAATCAAATTCATCGGCAACCCGACGTAAGATCTGAAGCCCCTCGATCCCCATACCCTGAAAATCATAGGGAGAAGTGCGCGGTTTAAAAGCGCCACCCCGCAATAGAGAGATCCCTTGTTTCCGCAAAGCTTGGGCGACTTGGCGCACTTGATCTTCCGATTCCACGGAGCAAGGTCCTGCTACAATCGTTTTCGTGTCATGACCAACCGGAATTTCTCCAACGTGGACAACCGTATCTTCCGGATGCCGCTTGCGACTCACCAGCAGCGCCTTTTTATGGTCCTTCTGCTGCAGATCGAGGGAAGCTTTGAAAATCTGTTTGAACAGATGCCGGATCGTATCATTGTCAAAAGGACCGGGATTATCCGCAACCAACTGATCCAACATGTCCCGCTCCCGGACGGGATCAAAGCGGTTGACCCCTTGTGCTTTTTTCACCTCACCAATGGCTTTGGCCAGCTCAGCCCGTTGGCTCAGCAACTCCAGCAACTGCTGGTTAATCTCATCCACCCGGCTTCGCAAACGTTCAAGGTCTGGGCTCTTCTGTTCCTGGCTCATCTCAAAACTCCCCTCTCAAATTTTAATGACTATTATATCCGAAATCCCTCTGCCGTGTCATGGCGATTTGGTAAAAAAAACGCCATGCCCCCTCCCAAAAAACGGGAATTAAGGCAAGGCGGGCGTAGCGGCTAACTTGTCAAACCAGCGAGAGATGTTCCCCTCGTTTTCAGGAAAAGTGAATGTCTCCAGGTGCGGGTCATTCCCTGTCGTCAAGATGACGGAAGTAGGAAACGAAGGGTCTTCGATCATATTGCCGTCCCGGGTATCGAAAGAAAGTCCCATAGCGGCCAACAGCGTTTGCAATGTGTCGGAATCCGGCACACCGACAAAGACAAAGCGTTTCAATTCTTTGTGCCAATCCATTTTACCCTGCAATACAAACGGAATGGCACTGGGATAGACCCAAGCGGTATCTGCTTGGAACTCATGATCCGCCATTTTCTCCTCCTCATCGTCCTGGGGACGGATGACTCGGATATAGTCGTTGTCGGGGATGGGCAGGCTCTCCGATCCGGTGGCCAACACCATCACCTCGGATTCAACGGGCAGCTCCTCCGCTTCTTGGGTGGCAACCGGCTCCGGAGAAGTACCGGCAACGTCGGGACCCATCTGGTCGTGATTTTTCAGGGGTGGAACAAATAGGATGATAAACACGACGGAGGTGGCAACCGCCATCCATTTGATCATCTGGTTGATTGCGGAAATCCGGGAACCCTCCTGATGTCCGCGAATCTCTTCCAACGTTTGCACCAAGGCCATCATTTCCTGCAAACTCTGCCGACACGAATCACAGGTTTTGATATGTTCCCGCAGACACGTAAGTTCCGCCTCGTCTATCTCTTGATCGAGGTAGAGTTGGATCAGCCGATCCATATCCTTGCAAGACATCCATCGATCCCCTTACTTTTTGGAGAGTCGCTCCTTCAGCATCTTCCGGGCTCGAAACAATTGTGTTTTCACGGTTCCTTCTGGAATGTCCAGAGCTTCACTGATCTCGGTATAGGAGTATCCCCGGAAATGCCGCAACACAACCACCCTCCGATAGATTTCGGGCAGTTCTTGTATTTCGTCCTTCACTCGTTCCAGCATCAATCGCTGTTCCACCTGTTCCTCCACGGACAAGCGGTCAACGGAGTGAGGGGGCTCTGATTGTATAAACGCATCTTCCAGGGCCACCAGTTTCAAGCTTTTTTTCCTTTTTTGATCGCGGAAGCGATTGGTCATCATCGTCCTCAGCCATGCTTTCAGCGATTTTTCGTATACATACTTATTGGACTTGCGATGAGCCTGCCACAGCGTCTCTTGGGTTAAGTCCTTGGCATCCTCGGTGTTTCCCGTCAAGCGGTATGCAATATGATACAGGTAGCGTCGGTGCTCCTGAAGCCGTTCCAAAAATTCATCCGTCATCGACTTTCTCGATGATTCTTCCCCATTCATGAGAAACCTCCTGCTCCCCACACGCACGCACCTACAGGTGACGGTGGATGGCGATTTCTATTATTCATAGATTGGAAGACGTTTGCGAGCCTTCTGTAACAGGAGAACATGATCCAAAAAAAATCACAACCCATCCGATTCGGCATGGGTTCATTTTGATTTCCTTATGCTCTTGTTTTCTCTCAAATATAAATCCGTTTGCAGTTATTCACCGAGGAGAAAAACACCCGCCACCACCAGCACGATTCCGCACACTTTAGCCAATGTGACTGTCTCCCCGAAAATGAAAACGGATAGTAGAAAAGCCAATACGGGAAAACTGCCCACAACCGGCATTACCCGACCCACATCGCCAATCTCCAACGCTTTAAAGTAAAAATATTGAGCAAAGAGAACGCCAAAAACTCCACCCAATAGAACGTATAACAGAGAGCGGCCATCCGGGATCGACCACCCGCTCGACTGGGGGAACACCATCCAATAGAGGACAACCAAAAGTGTGGTCACCCCCGCCCGCAAAAATAACGCCATTGCCGGTTCCGTTCGAACCAATCCCAACTTTTCAAAAATAGGAGCCACTCCAAAGCAAAATGCCGCCAGCAAAGCAAAAACCAATTCCCGGCTCATGTACATCCGTCCCTTCCTCACATATATATGTAACTAGCGGATGGACATGCAGGAAACGATGGTGACTGGGTGACCGGAACAATCCACAGGAGATCCCGGAACCAGTCAGTCCCTAAGGAGAGACTTATGGCACAAGAAAAAGCGCCGGCAAGCTCCGGCGCTTTTGTCGATACCTTTCTTTGCCAATCAAGACTTTAATTGGTCCGATACTTCTTCACCCAGTTCTTCCACTTTCTCGCTCGTTTTGGAGGCGACTTCTTCCACTTTGTCGCTGGTTATCACTGCCGCTTCCTCCACTCGGTCACCTGCTTGATCACGGACTTCCGACCATTTGCGGTTGGCGGTGTCTTTCCAATCTTCCACAGTGGAAGCCACTTCTTTCACAGTGGAAGATGCCGTGTCACGGATTTCAATCCACTTGTCGGTAGCCGTATCTTTCACGTCGTGAGCGCGCTGGTTCAATTGATCGGTCTTCTCCAACATCACTCCCTTAGCGGTCTCCAGGCTCCTGCTCAGATCTTCCCGGGTCTCCCGTCCCGATTTCGGAGCCAACAAAAGAGCCGCCGTCGCACCGATGACGCCCCCAATCACCGCGCCGATAAACAAATCCTTTCCATTCATGCCCTTGTTTTCACTCATTGATTATCCCATCCCCTTTCCTTTAATTTACTCTTTTCGGCTTACGGTCATCCGATCCTTTTTCCGATCGCCATTTTTTCCATAGATCCATCACAACAGAAGCGACCGCGGTCACGTTGGCCAATCGCTCTTTTTGAACCGATGCAGTTCGGGTGATGCTGGTGGATAACTCCTGCAGACTGTTCCCCATTCCGTTTACAGCCTGAAAGAACGCATCGGTCTGTTCGCTTTTTAAACGAGCATCCTCCAATAAGTGACGGGCCTCTTTTAAAGTGCGGCTGGATTCATCGGCCACTTCCTCCAGACGGGGTTTCATCTCCCGCAGGGTGGAGTCCACCGATGTTAAGGTGTCCGTCAGTTTACGAAGTGCCAGAATCAAATAGACTGCCAATACCACGAAAGCGACCGCAGCAACGGCGGCGCTGATTTGCAGGATCAATGGGGCACCTCCTCCTCAATGGCTGTAATACCCAGTTGCATGCTAGAAAAAACACAATGACTGTTTCGGACCATTCTCTGACCAAACAAAAAATCAATCAACCACTGGGTGATGACGGGGACCCGTTTTCGGAATGACCCCTGGGATACAAACGGGGGATTTCCACCGGAAGGGTTCCCTTGGGCTCTGTTTCACCCGTCAATACGTCCACTGCAGCCCGAATGGAAACCGGTTGGGAGCTGTAAGCAGTCAGATAAGCCAGATCAGCAGGCAAAACCGACACATCATAAGGAGTGTCCAATCCCACGGCAATCACCGGTTTTCCGGTGTGTCTCAACCCGGTTACCAACTCCTGTTGTTCCGGCCGCATCTGGGCCTGGGACAATGCCACCACCACCGTGTCGAAAGCGGCTACTCCTTCATACGCCGCCTGACGTTCCATCGGATCAGGCTGAAGAGGAACCGACCGAGCCTCCGCATCAAAACCTGCCCCCTGGAAAGCACGCTCCCATTCATCGGCATGGGCGGGAGTGAGGATTAACATCCGTGGAGTCTGGGACGGACTCAAGGGAAGCTGTTTGGCAGGATCGCGTACAAGCGTTACCGCTTCTTCAGCCACCCGTGCAGCCAACTCGGCATGTTCCGGATCGGCCAACTCTTCCAGACCTCCACTCGGTTCCAGGTCGGATTGATCCAGGATGGAGGCTTTTCCTAACGGTTTCGCTTTCAATTGTAGGATTCTGCGTACAGACTGGTCAATCCTCTTTTCAGAGATTTCACCCGCTTCCACCGCTTGAATCACCGCTTGAATCGACTCCTTCTGTCGATTCCAATCATGGGCAACCAGCAGAATGTCCGCTCCCGCTTCCACCGCGCGGACAGCGGCATCGCCCGCCCCAAAGTTGTCCACGATCGCCCCCATCTCCATGTCATCGGTGATGATCACACCGTCGTACCCCCACTCTTCCCGCAACAATCCCGTCAATACCTGCGGAGAAAGGGTGCCGGGCAAACCCGGTGTGTCATCGATGGCAGGAAAGGTGATGTGGGCGGACATCACGGCGTCCACCCCTGCATCCAGCGCTTTTTTGAAGGGTTTTAACTCCACCTGATCCAGTCGTTCCATGGAGTGAGCTACAGTGGGAAGATCGACGTGTGAATCGCTGTCGGTATCCCCGTGACCGGGAAAGTGCTTCACCACACTCAATACACCGCCCTCACGGAACCCCTTCATCTGAGCGACTCCCAGTTCCGCCACCTGATTAGGATCACCAGAGAAAGAACGTACCCCGATGATGGGGTTTTGATCATTGTTGTTCACATCCAGGGAAGGAGCCAGGTTCATGTTGATTCCCATCAACCGGAGTTCTTTACCCATCACTTTCCCGGTTTGGCTGGACAACTCCGGATCTCCGGCCGCCCCCAGGGCCATGTTCCCAGGAAAGAGAGTGACTCCATCTCGGATTCGGAGCACTTTCCCTCCCTCCTGATCAATGGAAATAAACAAAGGAACACCCGTTGACGACTCTCGGGCTTTGGCTTGCATGTCACGATTCAATCGGGCCACCTGTTCGGGGGTGTCCACATTGCGATCAAACAGGATTACGCCTCCCGCATGATACTCCTCAATCAGCGTAATCGCCTGTTCGTTCATTTCCAAAGCGGGTTGGTCTCCGTTATGGAAACCGACCATAAACAACTGCCCCACCTTTTCTTCCACACTCATTTCCTGCAACTTGCGTTCCACCCACTCATCAGCAGACTCTCCCTCCGCTCGTCCATCAGGGGGGGACAGGGGGAACCGCGTAGAAAACACCCACAGGGTCAGAGCGAGAACGACGGCCAAGGTAAACACCGCCAGCGTTTTACGCCCGAAGGCACCCTTCAATCCCAACACTCCTTTAATCTGACTTGCTTCATGATGCAAACGAAAGGATTCCAATACCGAAAAAGAACATGCTTTGCATGGTGAGGCTACTGACAAACCCATCACGGGAACGGTCGGGGTAGTTATCCGTCTCCGCTCCAATGCGTGGCAAGTCGCTCACCGGATAACCACCCCTCCTGTTCTGGCCATCTCAGTGTGTTTGTCATTAATCTGAACATGCTTTGCATGATTTTCCGTATCCGTCCTCCATTATAGTTCATTCTCCTTTCGATTCGGAAAACGGAATTCGACAAAGCCGCGTCTTTTCTGAATCTTCAGCGGTGTGGTGCCAAACTCTCCCTATAGGTATAATAGGAAAGGATATTGAGACGAGGTGATCATCTTGGAGGAGAAAAAAAGCATCGTGGTCTTAGATGGGGACCAGACTGGTCAAGAGCTTCTAGAAGAAGCTCTACGTGTCATTTCCCCTGATGTGATCGGGATGGATATTGAACTGAAGCATTATGATCTCAGCTTGGAGAATCGCCGTCAAACACAAAACGAAGTGGTTTATGAGGCTGCTCGGGCCATGAAAGAGGCCGGCTTCGGATTGAAAGCGGCTACGGTTACTCCGGAAGAAAAAGGGGACGTGGGAAGTCCCAACGCGATTTTACGCAAAGAAATCGACGGAAAAGTGATCATCCGAACAGGCCGGCGCATCCCCGGTGTGGTGCCGGTGGCGGGTGCATTTGCCCCTATCTCTGTGATTCGTATGGCTGTGGGTGATGCATACGGTGCCAAAGAATGGCGGGAAGGGGACGGGATAAACGAAGTTTCCTACCGGACAGAATCGATTGATCGCAAAACCTGCCGCGCGGTTGCAGAGTACGCATTCCGGCATGCCAAACGAACGAAGTCCAAAGTCTTCGGCGGCCCCAAGTATACGGTCAGCCCTATCTATGAAGGGATGCTTAAGGAAGAAATGGATGAAGCGAGCAAACGGTACCCGGAAGTACCGTATGATCCGCAATTGATTGATGCCACATACGCCCTCCTGTTGAACAGCCCCGGTGATCCGATGGTGATTCCGGCTCTCAACCGCGATGGCGACTGCTTGAGCGACATGGTATTGCAACTATTCGGGTCCATCGCCGGTTCCGAGTCCATCCTGATGAGCTTCGACGACGACTTCAACCCACAAGTGGTCATGGCTGAAGCCCCCCATGGAACGGCACCCACACTCTACAAAAAGAATATCGCCAATCCCATGGCCATGATTTTAGCCACTGCTTCCCTCCTGACCCACTTCCATGAAAACCAGGCTTCAGCCGCATCCCGCGCCATCTACGAAGCCACCATTGAAGCCGTGCGTGAAGGGTTCCGCACCGCAGATCTGGGTGGAAGTGCAACCACCTCGGAATTTACCGATGAAGTGATCACCAAGGTGCAGACCAAGTTGGAAGTATGGAACAACCTTCAGATGTGAAGTCCCTTTATCCCCCGCGATCACCATCAGCGGGGGTTTATTTTGGTGTAGTTGTCCAGACAACCAGTGATTTCTTCGTTATAATGAATGTGAAGGAGGAAAACCATGGACACCCTGAGATCCTTATCCCAACATCCGTGGCTTCGTCGGATCCCTGAGGGGGTACTGTTGGCAAGCGTCACCGGATTGGGATATTTCTCTGCATATTTGAGCGATGTTGGATACAAAGCTCATTTCGGTATCCCGTCCTTGTTCGTCGAAATCAGTCTGAACGCAGTAGTCCTTGCCGTCTGCATCAATATTTTCACGTTGATCGTCGCGTATCTGTCCCTCGCCGCCAGCTGGTTTCGTTCATATGGAAAATGGCTTTTTCCCTTCCTGATTCCCGCCGCCATCACCATTCTCATCATCCTGAAAACTGAAGCCACCTGGAACAAGATGAATGTTCCGACGATGATCTTATTTTATTTTTTCCATGCCGGACTGTTGTTTCTATTTTTCCACCTCGCTCACAAAAAGGCACGAGCCACGCAAGCGGTTTCGTTGCTCTTTCTCGCCATCGCCATGGTTACCACAGGATATAGCAGCGGCCAACTGATCGCCCAAAACCAACAAACCTTTATGGTTTCCCCCGGAGATTCCGGTGAATCCGACTGGATTGTCATCGATACTTATAAGGACGCCTTGGTGATCGCCCCCTTTGATAGCCGTACCCGTACGGTAAAACCGGAATATCACTTTGTCCATCTGGAATCGGACCGAAATGAGGAGCTTTTCTTCACGATGAAACGGGTGGGTCCATTGCGCCTCGCGAACGGATCGGATTAACCGCTCCATTCGACGTGTTTCCCTTCCTCATGACCGGGAATACAGAAGGAAAGGAGGATGTGATGTGCGCGGGAGCGAACCCAAATGGTTAGAGATGGAATTCAAGGGGCATTACGGTCACATCATATACCTGGATCGCGTCACCCATTCTGAACTCCCGCTTCGGGCCAAAATTTACAAACATTCCTGGTACCGGTGGGACATTTATATGGAAACAGAATGGGATGTCGAAGGACGCCACGTGCTCGGCTGGATGTTCCTGGGAACCGGACGATGGAAATCACAGGCACTCAAAAAGGCCAAAACAATCCTGGAAGATTGCTGGATACAGGGACATTCCCCTTGGACACCCGCCCCGCCCCGTCGCTCCTTTCCCCTGACTCGCTGGCGTAACGTGGTAAAAGAAGGAGGGCACACTTGATGGATCGTTTGGCTCACTTAAAAAAGGTGTTTGGATCGGATCTGGAACCGGACCAAATTATCTCGGTCCCCAGAGATATCCGGGAAGCGGTATGTCTGCATGTAAATGAGGAAGTGGACGTCACCCATACTTCGATTCGACCCGTTTTCGATGAGCAGGATGTGTTGTTAAAGCCGCTCCCGGATCAACCCGACACATGGGCCGGGCAATGTGTCCAGTGCGGGAAGGTATATGTGATGGATCATAAAGCTTCGACCGAACCACAACCTCCGGAATAAACCAAAAATGATCGCCCCACCTTCTGGGGACGATCATTTTTTTCCCTTTCACACTATGTAGGAACGTTCGCTTCTTATCCCACACTCTTTTCCCCTGTTTTTTTCCAGCCGTTTTCAATACCGATGATCACTTCATTCAGTGTCATTTCGTCTTCCAGGTAAACTTGTATCAGTTCATATACGGTGGGGATCTCTTCTTCGGGGTATTCAATAGCTTCCAGCATTTCATTAAGAGGATCATAAGAGCGGCTTAAAATCTGTACACTGCCTGACTGCAATACGGATTCCAACTGGGTCGTTTTTTGGTAGACCTCTTTGATCATACGTAAGATAATGGCCATCATTTTTTTCTTTTGAAGATCCATGGGTTACCGATCCTTTCCTGGCAAAGTATCTACCACACATCTTTTGACCCTATGTTCAAGCAAAACATCCAACCCATATCTGTATAGCAAATGACATGCTTTTATTTTAAACGAATTGCAAAGTGGAGTGAAAGGGCTTTTTCGGTAAGCCATAAACGTCTTTCGGATATTCACCATAGAAAGATCCCCTCTACAAGTCTACAGTAAGGGAGCAGTTGCTTGTTACTGTCAACTTACGAGGGGCTCCTTCCATTCATCCTTTGACCTGATTTATCACCGTCGATTCCGTCCACGAGGAACCTTCCGTTTTCCTTCCAACAGATCCATGCCCAACTGAGGATTGCGCTGGACATCTTTAGCAAAATCCTGCAACTCACCTTTTTCTACGTCGGCTTGGGTCACTTTCATCAGATAATCCAGAACGGCACTCATACCGCCGCGTTCGTTGGCTCGTTTGGCTCCCGCCAATATCTGATTTAGTTGCTGTTCGGTCAGCACCCGTTGGCCCATCATGTTATTGATCATTTCGGTCATTTGCTTTACCGAAGGCCCTTTGCCCGCCATGATATATCCCTCCCCGCAGCTTTCCCTCCACCTTATGTACACGGAGGTGGAAAAGCACGGGCACTCGCCCCTCGTTCCCGCAAATTGGGCTTCATGGGAGTGCGGTTCCATCGATTTTTCCCACTCTTTCTCTCCTCATATTGAATATGCTGAAACAGAACAGACATCTCTTGTTTAAGAGGAAGGGGGAATTCGGCTTGCCCTGTTATCGAAAGGGATCGCCACCGTTTCCTCTCCCCCCGGAGGAAGCGGCGTTCCAGGATGAAATGCAGCGCCTGCTGCTCTTTTTGCTGATTATCCCGACCATTTTTTGGTATGCCGGTGTACTGGATGGAGAGATCGACTAGACGAACATCCAATTTACGGGCTTGGGATATCCGCCTGTACACTTCATTTGCCCCATGCATAATTTGTACCATCACGTTGGGAAGGGGGGCGGCCACATGTCCGGCTACGGTTACGGTTATGGCTTTGGCCTGCGTCGCTTGTTGATCTTCCTGCTTGTCATTGCTACCATCTTCGCCGTTCTCGGCATCTGGTACTGATCCGGAGAAGATGCCGTAAATGAATGACAGGGCAGGCCCGGTCCCCCAACCGGGCGTGGAAAGGGGGGGAAATCATGTCCGGTTACGGTTACGGTTACGGCTATGGCTTCGGTCTGCGCCGCTTGCTGATCTTCCTACTGGTCATTGCCACCATCTTCGCCCTGGTTTGCTACTAAGTGAACCCCTTTCAGGGTCCTCAACCATAACCGATAGGAAGGAGGGGAACCCATGTCCGGCTACGGTTACGGCTATGGCTTCGGTTTACGTCGCTTGTTGATTTTTCTGCTGGTCATCGCCACCATCTTCGCTCTGATCTGCTACTAAACCAATGAGCGAAGAAGGTGACCTTGACCCCGTGACTGCGCCCTCCCTGGGGGGGCTTTTCTGTGAAAACAGCCCCTGGTATCCTCAAACACCAGGGGCTTAACGTTTTTACAGCCCGTCCTTGCCTATAAAAAAACGCCCCCGGGCGGGGGCATATCTCGTCACTGTTCCAGCGCTTCCTTAAGAGAGCCTCTCGTAATATGCCAATGGGATCGGTTCCAGACCGGCGCACCATTTCGGATCAAAATGGCTTGGGGGGATTGATGCTTCACTCCGACATCATCTGCGATCCGATTGGACACATCCCGGGATTCGATCACTTTTACAAAGAGATACACCACATCTTCCGGGGCATCCTCAGCCAGAAACGTTTCATATTCTTGAAAAGCGTCGGCACTGACCGGGCAGCGAGTGCTGTGTTTCATGACCAGCATCGGCCGTTCCTCTGTTTGGGATAACCAGTGGGACCATTCTTCCGTCGTCGTAATCTCTTTCCATTGGGCCATGCCTTTTCACTCCTTCGATGAAGGATCGATTTCTCCTTTATTGTACCACTGAAACGAAAAGGAAAGAGGGCTCTTCTCCTCCAGAGAATGACAACCCCCTCAATCCCACTGAGAACCCCTGATCAATCCAATTGTTGGAGCCGTGCCGACCGTCGGTTTTTATTCAACAGGTTGAGCAGCAGCTGGTACTCTTCCAATAAGAGCGTTTCAAAAAATTTCATTTCTTCCCTCAGCTTCCGGTTTTCGCGAATCCACTGCCGCATTTCTTCGTTATTGGTATTTATCTGCTGTTCCAGTTGGTATAATCGCTCTTTCAGCTGCTGATATTCTCCATCCCGTTCAGTCCATCGCTTTTCGGTAGGAGGAGGTTCCATCTCCGTTCCCTTTCGAATGTTGGCTAAACTTTTCCAGCGGTGATAGCACGTACTGCTGCTGCGCCCTAACCGTTCACCGATCATTTCAAAAGTCCGGGCGCGGGGCATTCCTGCTTTTTTACATTGGACAGCCATTTGAAGTAGAATCCGGTCTTCTTCGGTGGTCCAATCTCGGGACAAATTTTGCACCTCATTTCATCCAGGCAATCTTTGTCCCTTCAATTTATGATTCAATCCGCCGGTCCGTATCCACACCTGCCCCTTCATGAGCAGGGGAAATCGCCTCTTCTTGCTTCTCCTCGTCTTCTTCCATATCCAATTGGCTGCTGCGTGCCTGTTCCAACAGTTTGACTAAACTGGCATAACGATCTTTGATTTCATCCTGAAAATCTCGGAACGATTCCCATTCGTTCTTTAGGTCGGCATGTTTCTCTCTTAAGCTTCTTAATTGGAATGCCTTATCCCTGTAAAGGCGTTCCAATTGATCCAGCTTTCTTCGATCTTCCCGGTACAGCTGGTCCATTTCTCTTAACGAACGGATCACGCCTTTCAAGGAATCCCCTGATGAACGACGACGGTTCAACTGTTTGGCCACCCGTTCCCTTTTGGCATTTCGAAAGGCTCGCATTTCCCGTTTACGAAGGACGGCATTCCAACGAAAACCGCATGCCCCTGCTGTCCGCCCGATCCGTTGCCCCACCCGTTCAAAGGCTTCCAATTGGCTCTGCCCCTGGCGGACCGATGTTAACACTTCATCCGTCAGGATCTGATCTTCTTCCTCTGTCCAGGAACGACCTCTCATCAATCCGATCCCCTTTCTTTCGCTTCTATTGGTACTATCTTATTGGGCCGAACGAAAAAGGTGACCAATCGCTGTTTATCATTAGGAAATAAAAGTCCGATCACCAAATATTCCCATAAAAAAACCCAAACCGTTTCAGCTGGTTCGTGACCTGCATTCGGTGGGGGTTTGATCGAAATATCAACAAATAAGATTATGATTGAGCCAAGCGTGGCAGGGGACATACATCCAAGCCGAATGATTCCACTTGTCCGGGTTCCAACTGAGCAACTCCATCCGGTAACACACGTAAACAGGCAGTTAACCAGGAAAGGACCCTGTCGACATCGACACCTTCGCGTTCCGGTGCGAACGGACTGAGGTATCCATAGGCTGACGATGCCAGTTTGCGAGCTCCTCTTACTTTCCCTTTTTTCAGCTGATGCATAATGGCAGCCACTTGGATGAGACCGTGATAAAAATCATTATCCCGTTCTTTTTGCCACAATTCTTCCAACACTTCGTGCGCTTCCCAGTATTCCTCCTGATGATAGTGGCGGAAAAACCGCTGATACAGGGGATGATGGACTTGTTTCTCGCTCAAGCTGCTCGCTCCTTTGTACCCTTCCACTTTCCATTCCAGCTTACCTTGTCTTTGTGACAAGGGTCAATCAATCTCGACATTTATTTTCGGATGAGGTTTATCTTAATGGTAGAAAGGGTAGAGAAAGAAGCAAAAGAAAAAGACCAGGCAAAAAACCTGGCCACATGAAAGAGGGTCAAGATTAAGGAGTTAAGAAGCGTGGTAGCGTGACGTGCTCCCGTTGTGCGGGTGCTTTTCGCTTTGAGCGAGCTCTCCGCGATGGCTTCGCCAAGCCCTAAGCAAGGAGGTCAACCTCGCTTACATTTTTATTATAACACAATGTTCGAAATTTGTCGATGTACGCTTACTATTTTTTTGACAATGATTTTGGAATCTTGCCACGATCCATTTAGAGTTACGACCATACGCGTTGGATGACGCGTTTGATGGCAGGCAACTCTTTTTTCGCTTTTTCTTGGGCACGTAATGCTTTCCGCACACGGTTTTTCAAGGCGCGGTTTTCCGAGTTGGACAAAATGGCGTGCCGCAAATAATCGACTTCTTCGTCTCCTTCTCCCAATCGACCCAGGACATGGGCACAGGTTTCGCAATAACGCAGATCATCCACCGGTTGACGGAAAGCAATTTCCAAGTGCAGAACGGCCTGCTGCTTCCGGTTGGTTCTGATATAAACATCCGCAAGCAAAGCGTGAGCGAAAGAATCCTGCGGGTTGATGATCAACCCCCTTAACAGATAGGATTCGGCCGATTGAAGCGATTGCTCCTCCCTCAACAGATATCGCCCGAATTCCCGGTGAGCTTGGCTCAGAGTCGGATGCTTAGCCAACACGTTTTCATATTGGGACCGGGATTCCTCATAACGACCCATGGCTTCCAACACCATAGCGTTGAGCAACAGCCCTCCGGCGTGGAGGGGATCGTACACCAGCAATTTCTCAATGGCCTCCAGCGCTTCAGGATACTTCTTCTTCCCGTATTTCATACGAGCCTGCTCATAATAGCGGACTGCGTTGGGGTCTCCGTCCGATTGACGATGATCCCCCTCCTCGGGGCGGAAGAGGTCTGCCTTCGCCGCCGTTCCCAAACCAGCCATTTCGATTCCCCCTTCTCCCTGTTTGCTCCAGGATTCCGGTCTCTCCACCTCTCTCGTCTATTACAACGATTCGATTTTATCGCATTCGACATTTTTTGTCACGTTTTTTCGACAAACCGGTGAACAAAAAAAGGCGGAAAAATTTCCGCCTCTTGTTTAAGATGTGGAAAGTCGTGCGCCTTGCCACTGGATCCGGGTGTGCGTATCTTGCTCGTAACATTCCAACTCTTCCCTGAGTTCGACAAAAATCGCCGACAACCGAATGACCAGTCGCTTAAGAGAACTTGGCGGGTTCCCGCGGAATTGAATGGGATCGCGATTCGTGTAGGAACAACGGCTGTCTTCCTCGTATACTTCGTTCTTGGGGTAAAAGAAATGGTGGATAGAGGTGTGCACCATTTCTTTTAGTATCCGTTCCGCCGATTCTTCGTTAAAGTGAGCACGCCGTAATAAAAGACTAACCTTTTCATATCTTAATTCACAAGAGACGGACAGATGACGAAGATCAGACAAAAACTCTTTGAGATACATTTCCTGTTCTTCCCCGCCGGGTTCTTCATCCAGTAAGATACCGAGATGTGTGTGGTTGAGGTAATCTTCCAACAGCTGATTCACATTCCTCAACTTATCGCGGATCAATCGGCACCGATCTTTTGTTTGCTCCACAGACATGGCTTGAAACAAACCCCCTTGAGAATATCGGGCTGTCAGTTGAATCCGATTCTTAGTATATCATGATCGGTTAAAACAGCCCATATTTCCTGTTTCCTTCCTTTGCACATAACAGCCCCTCAGGGGTCTTCCTGATCATCAAGCGCCCTCCATCTGACAAATGGAGGGCGTTTCTTTCAATCCCATAGAGACAGCATAAGGCCGATTGCGATCAATAGCGTACCGCATCCAATCACAACGATACGAATCCAACGCCGGGTTTCAAAAGCATGGCTTAATGGCAAAGATGTCAAACCGACAGGTATAAAAAGATACCAGCTAAACGGTTGTGGCTGCGTCCATCCCAACCAAAGGCTTCCAACCATGTAATGAGTAATAATAAGTAGCAGTAAACCGCTCACATAAGTAGAAATAGCCCCCACTATCCGCTTTTTCCAGCGGTTCCGTTCCGATTCGACGCCTCTCTGCCGCTTCAGCTTTTTCAGAAAGGCCACCTCTTCCACCATATTCATTGGCTTCATACGGACAGAACAGCCCGGTTCGACTCGCTGTCCATTCACGTAAAGGTGATAACTAAAATGATCCTCTTCTTCCCTCACTTCCACCACGACCCAATGACGCTCCATCCGAATGGCATGAATGCTGCCTTTCGCCCCAACTTTCCACCGTTGTTCAGTTAGCGGCTGATCATCCAGAAACAGACGGCGTTTGTCGGATAGTCGTTGGTGTTCTAAGCGGATCGTGCAAACACGGCCCTCCAATTCCAGCTGCCACCACACATCCCTTCCCTGGATCTTCAAGGGATACAACGGTTCGCCAGTATCCAGTGACAAGCCGTTGACGTACAGATGGTAGGTATACTCCCCGTCATCCCCTCTGTGCACAATCAGGGCACAGGGATTCTCCCCGATCTGGAAAGAGAAAAAACTGTCCTTGGACTCTTTCCAAAAATTCTTTTCTCCCACCTGTGTGTCATCCACCCAAATAGTCGCCTTGGTGGACCGGTGTTCCACCAGCACCGTATGAGAAAGACCATCCAAGTGAACCCGCCATATCCGCTTTCCTCCTCCGGAAGAACTGACAGCCGGTTTATAATCCAGCGTTTCGCCAGTATCCACGGAGACTCCGTTCACCAGCAGATCATACCGATACATCCATTTGGACTGACGCCTAATGCTGAGTGCACAACGATGATTACCCAGAAAAAAGGGGTGTTGGATATCCTTCTGGTTCGGCGCAAACCCGCTTTGAACCAACAATTTCCCATCCACCACCAGCTTCTTTTCGTGGTTCATCCCCTGGTGTTCCAATACAACAGTGTGAGTAACACCTTCCAACGAGATAAACCAAACTTTTTTACGGCATTCAGATGGAGTGGGCGGGATCATCCCAATCCGCTTTCCGGTTTCCGGTGATACCCCGTCAATGGACAGATCGTAACAAAAATATTCCTTATCCACCCGGGAGAGATGAATGCCGATGCGGTGACCTTTGAACAGCAACAAATGGTCACTATCTTCCTCCTGATAAAATCGGCTGTCTTCCACCAGTCGCCCATCCAGGTAAATCGTTCGCCGTTCATAAGGAATGTGTTGATACAGCAACGTGTGGATCCCATCCGCCAGGCGTAAAATCCACCGCTTGGTAATTCCTTCCGACGGTGTGGAGGAAAAGGGTGACACATCCTTCCCATTCATAATCGAAAAGCCATTCAAAGATAAATCGTATTCGTATTCCTCTCTGCGATCGTCGTATCGCATATGTAACCCGCAACAACGGCCTTTTAGCTCAAACACCCGGTGACAATCGCGTCCCTCTTTCCCCTTCCAGCGCTCGACTAGTTCACCGTCGATCCGGATGAGGCCAATCCCGGACCCATATTCCATGTTGACAATATGATGGCTCCCACCAATCTGAACGGCCCAGCTCTTACGCTCCATCTCACCGCACTCCTTCTTTTCCTTCATTTCCATTATTCGCAATGCAACAAGAGTTTCGTGTCAAAAAGGGTTGGATATTGTAAAAAATAAAAAAATCGGCTTTCTCTTTATCGGGAGAAGCCGATCATGGTGTGTTCAATGGTAGGGAGCGCGATGGTGGTGCTGGATTGTCTGCCCGATAATCTCGCTGATATCTTCTCGCTTCAATGCTTGTAAATCAGTGACGATAATCTCAGAATCCAGTTCCTCTTTTCGAAGAAGATCGTACCAGTCGGGACATACGGTCAAGATCAATGTGGACAATTTCATGGTTTCCACCGCCATCACCTCTCTAATGGGGAGAGATTGCGAACGTGGACAATCGTATGGGAAGTGTCCTTCTTCATATTATGACCATTCCCCACCACAGGTTGTCAATCAGTTTTAGAATCGGGCCTGTTTTCGGTACCGGTCAACCTGCCCCGGAGCAATACGGCGTGATCCACTTTGATACAGCGGTCCATCACCACCGTTAAACCTGCCTTGCGGGCAATCGCTGCCGCTTCCTCATTGATCACGCCCTGCTGGAACCAAACCGCTTTCGCACCGGCTTTTACGGCGTCCCGCGCAACCGGAATACAGTGCTCACTGCGGCGAAACACATCGACGATATCGATTGGTTCACCGATCTCCTCCACCGATGCATACGGTCGCTCGCCCAATACCGGTCCATTCAAAGTGGGGTTGACGGGAAAGATTCGATAGCCCGCCTCCTGGAGAGCCTGAGCGATCATATAGCTGGTGCGATGCGGTTTATCGGACAAGCCCACCACAGCGATCGTTTCCGCATTTTTCAGCATCTGTTTTATCTCGTCTATATCAGGATTTTGAACCATATTCAACCCTCCCTTAATCCGTCTCACTGCCTGATTCACTTTTCCCGTCTCCTGACAGGCGAAAACATCCCCTTTGCGGAAAACAGCGTTAATTTTTTATGATCTTTTTTTAGTGCTAGCCGCCGGAAAGGGAAATGGGATCGAACAGTCCTGGCACATTGACCACTCCAGTTTTTATTCGTATATCGAAATATATTCCCATTATACCCGAGCATCCATGACCAAGGATATCCCGGATTCCTTATGTGAACGTTAAGACTGTTCATGGTGACGAATGATCCGTTTGGGACAACAAAGTGAAGAAGCGGCGTTTCCACTCGACCATGGACAAGGGATGATTCCCACACTCACGATATGTTTGTTTAATCCCCTCCAACACATCCTCCGGAATCCGTTTTCCCCGGATCAAGGGGTAAAATCGATGATACGCCTGCACTAGATAATCCCAACGTCCATCCTCCCCCGGCTTCAAGTACTCCGAAACATCGACGAGCTTGGCGTGCCCATTTTGAAGCAGCACATTTTTCAAATGGATATCTCTCGGGTTGAGTCCTTTCTCCCTCACAAACCGGCGTGCTTCCTCTACTTCATCCACCACCCCTGATGGAATCGGGATCCCTTCTGTCAAACAATCGTACAAAGTAGGCCCCTTTTCATGGCTCAACACCAAAAAGCCTGGTCCCCCGCCTTTCATGACCGGAAACCAGGGGGACTCCCCCAAGCGTTTGTACACTTTCTGCTCATCCGCCCAGGCTTGCTCTCTGCCGGGCGCGTATACTTTAAAAACCGTATCCCAACGGTCCGGATGGCGCACCACTGCCGCGTCGGTTCCCACCCCCACGATCTCCAGAGGCTCCGGAACCATCCGTGGCACCACTGGATGGTTCCCGGGACTGGACTCCAAATCGATTCGATTGACCAAGGACGTTATTTGTTCCCATGACATCCTATCCTCTCCTTCTATGACTGTGACTGTAAACTACTCGACAGGGTTGTACCTGGACCCGTGTGTAGTGGAACCAGAGACCACTGGATCGCCAGTTTGTTATTCAAACGGCAACGATCGCGGTAACGGCGTCAAGACAACAAAAAAAGGAGATCATCGATCTCCACGCTACCGACAAACTTCTTATGAGGAAAGAGGAGATGGATTCCTCCCTGTTGGATTTTCGAATGGATCATCCGCCATTTCTGTGCCCCTCTCCCCTCAAAAAGTTGAACGCACACGACTGAAATGGAGGGCTTTCCGGCTCCAAGAGGCGTCGGTCTCCAGGGTCTGCCCTTGGGCACCTCCTCGATCCAGGATTATTTTAGGTTCCCGTCCGCGACACTGGAGCCTCTTTCCCTCTGTTTACTCCGCCCAGCCTCTCCTACATCCGTCAAAAGATGTGACCCTTTTATCATGACTTCCTGATTATCCTGCTTCTCGCAAGGGAAAAAGAGGAGGGAAACCCTTTGTCTTTGTCGAATGATCTCAAACTCTCTTAAAAAGGAGCGTTTTGGATGAAAGATTGGATGAAAAAAGGAGTGGCGGCAGGGCTCGGGCTGGCCATCATCAGCAAGGAACGTGCCGAAAAAGCGATCCAGGAACTGGTAAAGAAAGGCGAAATGACTCCGAAGGCCTCCCGGGAACTGTTGGATCAGTTGATCACCCGCGGGGAACAGGAACAAAAGATACTGGAAGAATCCATTCAAGAACATGTGGGAAAAACGCTCCGTGATTGGAATGTGGCCACCCAGGAAGATATCCGCCGACTGGAACAACATATCCATGTGTTGGAAAGCCGGTTGTCCTCCCATCGACCGGACGACGAAATCAAGGGTGCCCAAGAAGATCGGGAGGACGGAAAACCCGACGTCTGATCCCGGCGAAGGAGGTCACCCATGTTTGGCAAAACGATTCGCAATATCGGCCGCTATCGAGAGATCGTTTCCACTTTAGCCCGGCATGGCTTTGGGTTTTTATTGGAAGATCTCAACCTGTTCCAAAAACTTTCGTTGCCTCGACAGGGATCTGTCTCGGAACCACCGCCTCCCACTCCAACCGGTCGGCACATACGGGAAGCTCTGGAAGAGCTGGGGCCCGCTTTTGTCAAGCTGGGGCAGGTAGCCAGCACCCGCTCCGATCTGTTACCCGAGTCCATCATCCTGGAATTGGAGAAGCTGCATGACGAGGTGCGGCCCCGCCCTTTCAGCACCATTCGCACAGTATTGGAAGAAGAGTTGGGAGATGTGGACCGACTTTTCGTTAAGATAGACGAAAAACCCCTGGCTGCCGCTTCCATCGGCCAGGTACACCGGGGCGTCCTACATAATGGCGACACCGTCGCCGTCAAGATCCAACGTCCCGGCATCCAATCCACTGTGGAGACGGATCTTCATATTTTAAAAGATTTGGCCACAATGGCCGAACACCGCCTCGATTGGGCTCAACAACACCAAGTGAGCAGTGTGATAGAGGAATTGGCACGGAGTGTCCATCAGGAGATGGATTACACCAAAGAAGCCCGTCATTCAGAAAAAATACGCAATCAGCTGAGAGAATCCGATCCGATCCAGGTGCCCCGTGTCTATTGGGAACTAACCACGCGCCGGGTATTGACCACTGAGTTTGTCCATGGGATTAAAATGACTCAGCTTCACGAATTGGATCAAGCCGGACTGGATCGAAGCGTGCTGGCCGAAAGATTGATCCAGGCTGTTTTTCGTCAAATCCTGGTGGAGGGCTTTTTTCACGGGGATCCTCATCCCGGCAATCTGTTCGCTCTCCCGGGTGAACGGATCGCCCTGATCGATTTCGGCATGGTGGGGCGTCTCCCCCCCCGGATGCGCCACCATTTTGGATCGATGGTGATTGCCATGATGCAGCGCAACACCGACGGTGTAGTCAAAGCCATCCTGAAGATGGGAGTGGTGCCTGAGGATGTCGATCGCGAAGAACTATGGGTGGACATGGACGAATTGGCGGAAAAGTATGTGGACAGCACTCTATCCGACATCCGCTTAGGCGAAGTGGTGAAGGACCTGTTTGATGTCGCTTTTCGCCACCGCATCCGAATCCCTTCAGACCTGACTCTCGTGGGCAAAACGATGATCAGCCTTGAGGGGATTGTGAAAAAACTGGATCCATCCATCCATGTGACAAAGGTTACGCAACCCTTTGGAGAAATGCTCCTGCGGGAGCGCTACAACCCCAGACGGATCGCGGAACAAACCTGGAGAGAGGCCTTCAATTACGGAGAAGCCCTGTTGCAACTCCCGCGGCAACTGCACGATCTGGCGGAAAATCTGAAGAAAGGAAGAATCCAGGTGGATGTGGGCGTTCCCCGGCTTAATGTCTTCCTTCGCAAATTGGACCAGATCGTCAATCGACTCTCCTACAGCATCGTGCTTCTCTCCTTCAGCATCATTATGTGCGGCTTGATCATCGGATCCTCCCTGACCCGTCAACAAACGATCCTGTGGAAAGTACCCGCCATTGAAATCGGGTTTGTCATTGCGGTGTTTATGCTGTTTTGGTTGATCTGGAGCATATTTAAGTCAGGGAGATTGTAATTCGATTGTGCGGTCCTCCCCAACTTCTCTAGCGTCGGTTTCTCAAAGCGGTTCACATCAATCCACCCGCCTGATCCAGGCGGGTGAATGGTATGCATCATGATATTTTTCGTGTCAGGATTCCTTGGTGTTGCTGAAACTGAATCCCAATCCGTTCCCGCAATGCGTAGGGTCCCTGTCAGCCGCCCTATATCCGGAACGGTTGCCGTCTACCATAGGTTAACGAGCGCCATACCCACTCCATTGGCCCAAAGCGGAATTTCTTCAACCAGAACCGGCTGATCACCGCCTGTGCAGCAAATATCAAAACCGCTAAACCGAGACCGCCAAGAGGACCCACTTTTCCATACCATCCAAATCCGTAGCTGTAGAAGAGAGTCGTACAGATCAACGATTGCATGAGGTAATTGCTCAAGGACATCCTTCCCACATCACGGAAGAATGACAGACGGCGCACCCATCTCTCCCGTTGCAGGAGCAGCACCAAAGACGAGGCGTAAAAGAGGCAGGTCGCTGGATTGCCGATTACGGTTTCCACCATCATGAACAAAATCGCAGCCGAGTCGCTGGTAAACCCGAGAAACGGTTCCATCCCTTGCAACAACACGGTTGCCAACGCCAGTATCAAGCTCCAGCACCAGATGTGCCGGATCAACGGCAGATTAGTGGGGATATCGTGCAGAATGCGGCGTTTCGCCACATAGGCTCCCAACAAAAACATCGCTAAAATGATCGGCCAAAACCCGATCACAGACCAACTGATCAGAAAAAGCCAATCGGTTGCTCGCTGCTGAGTGATTTCCGCAAAGCTGCCGCTCCCGTATGCCGCGACAGAGGATTGGATCATGGATTGGATCCATTCTTCAAAGGCATTCCCCTCCTCGGATCTTTCCGGCAATGTTTCTGTATAAAAAGTGAGTCCCGCAAGCACTCCGAACAACAGCATGGTCATCAATAAAAGGATCAGTGCCCACACCAGCAAGGTTTGGGGACTACACCGGCGAAACAACAACAGCACAAATCCCAGCAACGCGTATGAAAACAGGATGTCACCGTACCAGATCAGCAGGGCATGAACCAATCCAAAAAACAACAGGATCATCAGCCTGCGCGCATATAAAGGCACAAAGGAGGATCCTTTTTGCTGCACCCTTTCCATAAACAGAATCATCCCAAACCCGAACAAAAGCGAAAACAGGGTATAAAAGTTTCCTTCAGCAAACAAATAGACAAACCGTTCCGCCGCCTGATCCCAAAACCCCGTCCACCATACCGTATCTGACATCATCAGGTAAATAGAGGGGGAATGAAAAAAGGACATATTCACCACCAGGATGCCAAACAGAGCAAAACCGCGCAGTCCATCGATCACAAATATCCGATCCCCCGTGCGGATGGGACTGACGTTTCCTTTTTCCGCAGAAACACTTGTTTTTAAATCCACCCCATCTCCCTCCGATCTCGATTCCGATCCCTTCTTCACTCTACAAGGCTCCGTCCCGCTCTCTTTTTTTCTCCCTTTTCAGAATAAGGGCCCTCCTCATTCAAATATAATCCATTCTCAGCTGGTTCAGCACACGGAAAACTATATTTTTCTTCTCCCCGATTTCATCATATGACTCCTCTTCCCGCCCTCCCTTTTCGCTGAAGGATGGTTCGTTGGGGTCATATGAACGGATGCTGGATGATGTATATTCCTATACATGGACAGCCTTAGCGAAAATCCGATACAGGTTAGTAACCCAATATTTCCCTTCAAAAACAACGTCGCTCCACGTATAATATTTCATAGTAGCGGGATATGACAGGAAACGATTTTCTGATCCTGCCTGGGTATTATTTCAATAAATTGGAATTATCCGCCGATCCACTGTCTTTCAAATGAACAGCAGACCGCTGTTGCCGGAAGGAAAAAGTAGGTAAAGTAACGGAATTGCAATAATCTTTCCGTTCCATTCATCCTTTTTTTACGGTAATCTGAAAGAGAAATCGGTATCGAAACCATTCGACATCCACCACCGTTACATGGATGGAAACCGAAGGGCCCTGGCGATCCTTTGGACCAACCGACGAGAACGACGAAGGAACGAATCAACCGATGGGTATATCGCCGACTTGCTGATCGGCCGATCTGCACAGCTTCATATCAAGATAACCTTTCCTAAAGCATATGAGGGCCTTTTTTGGTTGGTTTCCTTCCCCACCCTGATACAGGAGGTGATCGGTTGCCTACATCCGCCCGTTGGTTTAAACCACTGTTGATGGTCCTATGCCTGTTGTTGCTCAGCGGTTGTGTTGACGCCGACATGCATGTGACCGTCAATTGGGACGGCTCCGGCACTTATCAGTTAAAAATCGTAAGCCACCCGTTGGTAGCGCAGGAATTGGAATCATTCAAGGCAGCAGTCCAACAAAGCGGTTACGACGTTCAACCGATCCAGGAAGGGGAGCGGACAGGCTGGGTGGCGACACGGTCGGTGGAGAATGTAGCACAAAACCCTCCCGGCGACGACCTGTTGGACATATACTCACCCAAGGGCAAAACGGCCAGCTCTCTTCCCTTTCCTGTGATCGGCCGGATGGAAAAAGGCCCGATCCAGGTGGATTCCAGCCTGTTCCGCACCCACATCCTGTTCCATCGGGACGTCGATTTGACCTCCATCGCCGGCAATGACTCTGTCGGACAAGCCTTTGTCGACGAGATGAACCTTACCTTTCGGCTCACCCTTCCGCTGGCACCGGATGAACATAATGCGGATCAGGTATCAGCGGACGAAAAAACACTCACCTGGAATCTAAAGCCCGGTGAAGTGCAGCCGGTACAGGTGGAATGGTATCTACCCAATCCCATTACCGTGGTCATCCTGGTATTGATCGCCTTTCTGTTACTCGCCGCGGCGATTGTGATTGGGATGATTAGACGGGTTCGACGAAAATAAAAATGAACGAATCCCTTCCTTTACAACTGTCACCATTTAGAGTAAAAATGACGGAATTTCGGACGATCGTAATGTCCGTCAGGAAACTGGATACTAAAAGCGGGGTATGACCTATCGAGCAATCTCGAATGGAACGCGTCAAACATAAAAAGCGGCGCAAATGGTGGCTTCGATTTTTTGCCATATTCATGTCTATTTGTCTGCTGGTGTCCGGCTATTTCTTCTATCAGGTATGGGGAGCGATGAATCAGTCCTTTGATCCCCTCAACCGCGATAAGTCGGACAAGCGGGATTCCGCCGTATCGATGGATGAACCCTTTTCTGTTCTGATTTTGGGAACCGATGTAAAAGATGAATCCAAACCATGGCGCTCCGATGTCATTATGGTGGCGACCATCAACCCTCATGAAAAGTCGATGAAAATGTTAAGCATCCCCCGGGATACCTACGCCGAAATCGCAAATTCCAACGGTGTAAAAACAAAGATCAATGCTGCACCCGTTTACGGGCAGCAATCTGGGGTGGGGCCGGTAACCAACACCGTATACACGGTGGAAAATTTCCTTAACATTCCTATCGATTATTATGTAAAGGTGAATTTCACCGGCTTTATGGAAGTGGTGGATGCCTTGGGCGGGGTGGAAGTGAATATTCCTTTCACCTTCACCACACGCAACTTCGGTGAATATCTCACCTATCAAGAAGGCCCCGCCCATCTGGACGGCCGTCAAGCATTGGGATACGTCCGGATGCGCAAACAGGACCCCCGGGGGGACTCGGGACGAAACGACCGTCAACGGGAAGTTTTGCAAAGCTTGATGGAGCAAGCCCTCAGTGTCAAATCCATCTCCAAAGTGGACGACATTCTCCGGTCTGTGGGGAACAATGTCACCCACGACTTCGAGATAAATCAATTCATGGCTTTGCAAAGCATCTACAGCGAAGCAAAAAACCAGTCGGAATCGGTGACCATGGAGGGGTTTGACGATAAGAACAACCCGAGAGGCATCTGGTTCCATTATGTCAGCGATGAAGAGCGCTTACGGGTGAGCAACCTGCTTAGGGAACATTTGGAGCTGGATTTGGAGACGTTGGACGGAAACCCCTACAATCCGGAACAGGATCCCGCCAATCAGGAAGGAACCCCTTCCGAACAACCGGGACAAGCCCCCGGCACAGACGGCTCCCACCAAGAACCGCCGTCTACCGACCATTAATCGACAACCCCTCTTTCACCCTTGGTGTGGAAGAGGGGTTGTTATTTTTTTCACTAAAACAAACACAATTGAACTGGGGGCTCTCCTTCTCTCTCGCTGCTTTTTGGAAAGCGAAACGCTTCCCCCCCATCCGGGTCCGAAACACTTAAGGAAAGCCCTGCCGACTCGATCTGGCTGCGGATCCGCGCCATCAGAGAGTCATGGAAGGACGCAGGTGCCCGTGCCCCTTCATACAGGCGGGCCAACCGAGCCGCTTCCAGAGGGTAATACGGTTGTATCCGCCGAAAAAACCAGCTTTTCACTTCCGGTTTTAACCGCAGGAGGGACGGTGATAAAAAATGGGCCCCGACAGCCGCAGCTTTCCGGGCCACCTCCTCCACCGTCTCTTCACTGTCTGTCAGATACGGAATGACAGGGGCTAAAAAGAAACCCGCCGGCACACCGGCTTTCACCAACTCGGACACGGTCCGAAACCGCTGCCTTGGGTGAGGTGAGGCGGGTTCCGTCCGCTCCCAGACGGTCTCATCCAACGTGCTGACACTGATCTGGACGGAAGTCACTTTCATCTCCTTCAACAGATCCAAATCGCGCAGGATCAGAGGAGAGCGGGTCGTGATACTGCATGGAATGCCGTACTCCCGCAACACTTCAAGAATGGAGCGCGTCACACCCAGTTTTCCTTCCAATTGCTGATAGGGATCGGTTGCGGTTCCGATCGCGATTCCACCGCCCTTCCACCGCCCCTTCTTCAGCTCGGACCTCAGCACCCGGTCCGCATCCCTTTTTACCAGTATATTGTTGCGGAAGCTGTCGTCGGCGTGATATCCCAACCATGTATGGGTCCCGCGTGCATAGCAAAAATGGCAGCCGTGCCCGCAGCCACGATACGGGTTGACGGACCACCCAAAAGGCATACCGGGATCCATCACCCGGTTCAGCACCGACTGCGGCCGCCGGGGAAACCAACGGTCAGGCAACGATCCGCTCGCCATCCCTCCTACCTCCCATCAGAACGTTTGTTCCTATTATAACATAGATGCTTCCAATCATCCAATGTGTATCCGAAAAACATAAGAAACCATTCCCAATCAAATAAATGCAAAAATCGCGCCAATTTCCCTTGAAACAGTCCGAAACTTTGCTACAATGGGAACAATATATTTTCTTGCCGACACTGTCGGCGCTATAGGGAAAGGAGAAGGTGAAGGAGTGAAACCGCGCACACTGTTTGAAAAGGTGTGGGATCGCCACGTGATCGAACAACAGGAGGGTAAACCGGCCATTCTTTATATCGATCTGCATCTGATTCACGAGGTCACCTCTCCACAGGCTTTTGAGGGACTTCGCCTGGCAGGACGAAAGGTTCGCCGGCCCGATCTGACTATGGCTACCATGGATCACAATGTCCCCACCACTGACCGGTCGTTACCTGTCACCGACGGCACTTCAGCCAAGCAGATGGATACCCTCGTCGAGAACTGCCGCCAGTTTGGAATCCCGTTATTTGATCTGCACCATCCCGAACAGGGGATCGTCCATGTGATCGGTCCCGAACAGGGAATCACGCTGCCCGGCAAGACCATTGTTTGCGGTGACAGTCATACTTCCACCCACGGTGCTTTCGGTGCACTGGCTTTTGGAATCGGCACCAGCGAGGTGGAACACGTACTGGCCACCCAATGCCTGCAACAGTTAAAACCAAAAACGATGGAGGTGCATATCAAAGGAAAATTAGCACCGGGAGTGACAGCCAAGGATCTGATTTTGGCGGTGATCGCCAAGATCGGCACCGATGGAGCCACCGGCACGGTAATCGAATACACCGGAGAGGCGATCCGCAACCTGTCCATGGAGGAACGAATGACGGTCTGTAACATGTCGATCGAAGCAGGAGCCCGGGCGGGGATGATTGCACCGGACGAAACCACCTTCTCCTATCTGCGGGGACGCCCTCATGCTCCCAAAGGGGACGATTTCGAGCAGGCTGTCGCCGATTGGGAGACCCTGCAAACAGATGAAGGAGCCGTTTATGACCGCAGGGTGGAACTGGATGCCGCTACGATTGCACCCCAGGTGACCTGGGGAACCAGTCCCGGAATGGGTACGGATATCACCCAGTCCGTTCCGGATCCTGACTCCTTCTCGACGGATACTGAACGTCAATCCGCTCGAAACGCCTTGGAATACATGGGGCTTACCCCCGGCACCCCCATAACGGAAATCCGATTGGACCGCGTATTCATCGGCTCCTGTACCAACTCACGCATGGAAGACCTGCGCGCAGCCGCCCGGGTGGTAAAAAACAAACGGGTCTCTCCCCACGTCCACGCGATGGTAGTACCGGGATCCCAACAGGTAAAACAACAAGCGGAAGCGGAAGGCTTGCATGAGATCTTTCTGGAAGCCGGGTTTGAGTGGCGGGAAGCGGGTTGCAGCATGTGCCTCGCCATGAACGCCGATACCCTGTCGGAAGGCGAACGGTGCGCCTCTACTTCCAACCGGAACTTTGAAGGCCGCCAGGGTCGAGGCGGACGCACACACCTGGTCAGTCCGGAAATGGCCGCCGCCGCTGCGATTGAAGGACGGTTTGTCGACATTCGCAACTGGACTTATGAAGACTGAGGAGGGAATAACGATGGAAGCCTTAACCACCCATACGGGAAGGGTCATCCCCCTGGATCGGGCCAATGTGGATACGGACCAGATCATCCCCAAACAGTTTTTGAAACGGATTGAACGGACGGGTTTTGGTCAGTATTTATTTTACAACTGGCGCTTTGACAGTCAGGGCAATCCCGATCCCGATTTCGTACTAAACCAGGATGAATATCAAGACGGATCTGTTCTCCTGGCCCGCTCCAATTTTGGCTGCGGCTCCTCCAGGGAACATGCCCCCTGGTCCCTGCTGGATTACGGCATTCGAGTGGTAATCGCCCCGTCTTATGCCGATATCTTTTATAACAATTGCTTTAAAAACGGCATTTTGCCCGTCCGTTTGGAGGAAGCACGAGTGGATGCGTTGTTTAAACGGATCCAAAAAGGCGAAACCCGGACGCTGACCATCGATCTGGAACAATGCCGCGTCAGCGACGAATCCGGCTTTGAAGCGGAATTCGAAGTGGAGCCTTACCGCAGATACTGCCTTCTCCACGGATTGGACGATATCGCCATCACCTTGCAAGCGGAGGAGAAAATTGCGGATTATGAAGCCCGCCTGCCTCATTATTATCCGATGCGGACTGTGGAACAGATCTAACCCTAAAGCGAAAAAGCTCATTCAAGCCCTCACTTGAATGAGCTTTTTTTATATAGCGAGACCTGGGAACAAAGTGACCATGGCGAGACAGAAAACAAACCCGTTCCCGTCTTTTATAACGCATAGATTGAAGCCTCCCCGGGTAACGTGAGAGCAAGAAGATCGACCTCGCCTTACACGAACGGAGGAATCCAGTATGATCCCGACTACCCTTGCATCTGCCCCTCCCCGTTGTTTCACGGAATACGGCCGTCTGGAACATGTTTTGTTGTGTCCACCGACCTATTTCCAAATTCGGGACGTAATCAATCAAACCCAACGCCATTTTGTTGACGATATTAATCTGGAAAAAGCGGACACCCAGCATCGCCATTTTATGGAATGCCTGCAGCGGGAGGGAGTGGAAGTAGAGTTGTTGCCGGCGGAAAAACGCTTCCCGGAACAGGTTTTCACCAGGGATATCGGTTTTACCTTGGGCTCCCACCTGTTTGTCGCCCGAATGGATGAAAATGTGCGCAAGGGAGAGGAAACTTTGCTGCAAAAATGGCTGACAAACCGTGGAATCCCTCATTCCCCCATCCCCATTGGAAGTATTGAAGGCGGCGATGTATTGGTGGACGATGACATCATTTGGATTGGTGACAGCGGCCGAACCTCCCGTACCGCCATCGAATACCTGCGGATCACGTTGCCCCATTTCCGGGTGATCAGCCTCTCCTTTCCCGAGAAATACCTTCACTTGGATTGTGTGTTCAACATTTTGTCCCACCGAGAAGCACTTGTCTATCCTCCCGCTTTTCCCGACAGTGACCTTCGACGCCTATCCAGTCGGTACCATTTGATTGAAGTGGAGGCGGAAGAACAATTTACACTGGGAACAAACATCCTGTCGATCGGCAACCGAACCGTCATCAGTCAACCGATAAACCCCCGAGTTAACCGAAAGCTACGGCAACGTGGATTCCGGGTGCTGGAGGTGGAGTTGTCGGAAATCATCAAATCGGGAGGAGCATTTCGCTGTTGTAGCCTGCCGCTCCGACGAACGTAAATAAGACCCTCCAAGAACGATAGTGCTGTGAAGGGCAACCCATGCGATCACCCCTCAATACAAAGTCGAAAGGTGGTTTTGCTGATGGAGACCGCTTGATATCGGTCCCTGTCGCTTCCAAACCCATTCGTAATCTCGTGAGGAAAAAAACGGCTGTGAGGGCCGTTTTTTTATCAGAATATGAACATGAAAATGTCGAAATGTAACGAATAAATAAAAGAGCAGAGTGAACGTTCATCTGAATCACGAGGAGGAACCGATAATGGGATTTTTTGATGGATTAATGGGGAATGCATCTGAAGTCGATGTCGATCAGGTTCAGCATGAATTTGGCCATTTGCTGAGTTCATCAGAGAGCATAGAAAAGAGTTACATTCTCATTCGCGATATGTTCCTTTTTACAAATAAGCGTCTGATATTGGTAGACAAACAGGGAATAACGGGGAAGAAAGTGACTTACCTATCGGTTCCTTACCGAAGTATTACACGGTTTAGCATTGAAACCGCAGGTCATTTTGATCTGGATGCGGAATTAAAAGTTTGGGTATCGGGCCAGGATCAACCGGTCATTCAAAAGCAATTTAACAAAAAGCTCAATATTTATGATTTGCAAAGTGTTCTAGCGGAGTATGTGTTGCAATAAGCAGAAGGGACGGGATTGTTTGGTTCGCCTTTGCTTCCGAAGCTCCGCCTAACGAATTGAATCGGATTCACTCGAAACCCGACGCTTTTCTTGTTGAATCACCAGTCGAGCGGCCAGCCAGGAATCCGTCTCCAGTAACCCCAGTTGGTGCAGCTCTGCCAACTCCTCTTCCATCAGGTGAAGATCTCCCAAACGATCCCCCGTATACAAAACAGCCCCAAACCGCTTCAGCAATGCCTGTACATCCGCCATCGTCCGAATGGATGTCCCGTTTTTCACGGTCACCATCTCCCGTCCTTTTCCAAATTGACACGGATTGGGTCATCAACCGGTCAACCTATATGATAAAATAAAAGCACTATAGGAAAAAGGTTGTGGCCACATGCGATTCTCCGATTTTATTCAAGTGAAATCGATGCAAGGAGAGCTTTTGATCTCCCAAAAACAGAATCAATTGGGTTGCACGCTGACCACCAAGGAACTGATCTTTCAAAAGCCCCATGCATCTTATCAAATTATGCTTACTGATACATTGGGATTAATTCCCTTTACTCTGAAGAAGCCGGCTTCTCACTGGGAGTCCCTGGGGGATTCCACTCACCGACCGCGATTCACGCAGCACTATTACCGAATCTCCGCCAGCCGCGTACGGATTATCAACCGAAACGGCAGTCATGAACGTGGGCCGACGGACTTATTGGTCCCTCTCAATGATCGCTTTATCCGCCATATTCAAAAGCTGACCGACTTTACCGCCATTTCCACTTCCGTTTGAAAAACCCGCCTGTTTGGCGGGCTTTTCTATCTTCCTCACTTGCCGTCAAGTCCGCGGTTGGATGATGGGGTAGGCCCGATTCAGGCTGACGGCAACCGAGGAGGCGATCAGCACTTTGACCAAATCCCCCGGAATAAACGGCAGCATCCCTGTCGCCAATGCGACATTCCACTCCAGGCCCGCCGCCAACACCAGCCAGGATACACCGAAGAGATAAACGAGCGGAACACCCCAAACAAAATGAACCAGGACCATCTTCCAAAAGTGAAGGCGGGGAGCCATTTTTTCCGTCCACCAGCCGATGAAAAACGCAGCCAGCGGCCAGCTCCAAATATACCCTGCCGTCGGCCCGACCAATACCGCCAGCCCCCCTGTTCCACCGGAGAGAACCGGCACTCCAAATGCTGCCAGCAAAATAAACAAACCCATGCTGGCCGCACCCCAGCGGGCACCCAGAACCGATCCGGCCAGCATGACCATCAGTGTCTGCAAGGTGACCGGCACCGGAGGCAATGGAATGGCAATCTGACCGGCCACGGCGGTCAATGCGGCAAACATCGCCGCCAGGATCATATAACGGATAGAAGAAACCCTTCTTGACATAACCCACACCTCTATTCCTTTCTGTTACCAAAGAAATCATAAGAAAAAGGTTGACACATTGTCAACCTAATAATATTTACAGTTAACATATCGTGATTCAATCCAGCAATTCCTTGACATACTGCGGCAATCGAAAACAGCTCTCCCAAATGTCACGGTTCACGTATCGGTTTTCATTCATCACTAATCGATGCCCGTCCGATTGTAACGGATCGGGTCCAAGCGAAGCCAGGGTAAAACTCCAGACGCCTCCGGGATAGGTTGGAATCGCCGCCAAATAAGTTCGGACCACCGGGAATAATTCGCCCAGGGTGTGATGAACCCGTTTTAGCACATCCGGATGGAAGATCGGCGACTCACTCTGGCATACCAGAATCCCCCCTTCTTTTAATACCTGTTTGGCATCCTGATAAAAGGGTTTTTCAAACAAAACCGCTGCCGGCCCTACCGGATCAGACGAATCCACCACGATGACATCGTAAGCCTGCGCCCTCTTCTTTACAAATCTGGTGCCATCCTCATACACAAACCGAAGACGGGGATCCGGTTCCCCATCACCCGCCACTTCCGGTAGATAACGTCGGCTGAATTCGACCACCTTGGGGTCAATCTCCACCATATCCACCGATTGTACCGGATACTTTAATGCTTCCCGGGCCGCTCCCCCGTCCCCGCCGCCGATAATGCAAACATCGGCCGGTTTCGGATGCGCGGCCAATGGAATATGAGTAATCATTTCATTGTAAATGAAGCCGTCTTTTTCCGTCGTCTGGACAACGCCGTCCAAAACCAGTGCCTTACCAAACCCTTCTGTCTCGATGACCGCCACTTCCTGAAAGTCCGAATCCGCTTTGGCCAACACCCGGTTCACTTTCCAGGTGGCCCGAAAGCCGAAACGGTCTTCGGGATCGAATAACCAATGTTCACCATCCCAGGCAAAGACGCCTTTTATCATCAACGATGGCACCCTCCTTCAGATTTTCTGCGACCGATCCCCAAGAATAACTCACCCGGTCAAACGCCCGAACTTCTCCCTACTCTCTCGATACAATAGTACAAACAAACCAAGCGGACAGTCCGTTGGGCTGCCGCCCTGCCACACGCCTGACCGAGAGAGGGGGGAACCGGTGTATGTATCATGCGTCCATCATGCACCATCGACCATGAATCAGGCCAGACGCCGACGTGGTGACGTACGTTCTCTGTCTGCCAACCACCCGGCCAACACCTTTGTTCCAGTCATCCGTCGAGCCCGTCACAGTGTTGTCTCCATCCTGGCGGAAGACCGACACGAACCGGAACAGATCTCGCTGTTCAACCGTATTCTGTCCGACTGGAGCGGTGGTCAAGCGCGTCCACGCACCCAACGACAGTTTGGATCAGGCTTTGTCATCTCTCCCCAGGGATTAATCTTGACAAACGAGCACGTGGTACGAAACGCCGGGCGGATTATGGTTACCCTTTACGGACAAAAAAAACCGCTGCAGGCAGAGGTGGTATGGAAAGAACCCCGCCGTGACATCGCTGTGATCCGCGTCAAGCCGACACAGGCCCTCAAACCCCTTCCTTTGGGCTCGTCCCAATTGACGGAAGTAGGGGAGTGGGCCGTTGCGATCGGCAATCCCCTTGGTCTAAACGATTCCGTCACGTTGGGGATCGTCAGCGGCAAAGATCGTCCATTACGGTTGGAAGACCACCACTTCGGCAACGTTATCCAGACCGACGCGGCCATCAATCCCGGTAACAGCGGCGGGCCCTTGTTAAACATCCTGGGCCAAGCCATCGGAATCAACACGCTGGTCGTCTATCCCAGCCAAAGCATCAGCTTTGCCATCCCCATCGATGATGTGAAACCCTTGATCCGACCACACCTTACCGGATAATCAGACGCTGTAGATAGTTATAGGCCCGGATTCAAGGGAATTATACCATACCTCGAAACACTCCCCCACCCGCACACTCATGAGCCGGATCGGCCCCGCTCATGGGTGTATCTTTTTTGATACGCCTCCAACAAGACCTCCACCACTTCCGGACGAGAATACTCCGGTGGAGGAGTGATGCCGGACTGAAGCATGCCCCGCACTTTTGTTCCCGACAGGATCAGCCGGTCCTCCGACGAGTGGGAACACGTTTTAAAGGAGGCCATTCCCTGGCAGCGACGGCAGTAAAAGCTGTGTTCAAAAAAGAGGGGTTGAATTCCCAGTTCCTCCGGAGTAAAGGATCGAACGAGCTCCTGTGCTTCATATGTCCCGTAATAGTCACCCACTCCTGCATGATCCCTCCCCACGATAAAATGGGTGCATCCGTAATTTTTACGAACCAGTGCATGAAAAACGGCCTCCCGCGGTCCCGCATAACGCATGGCTGCCGGAAAAATACCCAGACATACCCGATTTTTAGGGAAATAGGATTCCAGTATCGCCTCATAGCTTCTCATACGAACATCCGCCGGAATATCATCTGCTTTGGTAGGTCCCACCAAGGGATGGAGAAACAAACCGTCCACCACCTCCAGTGCGCACTTTTGAATATATTCGTGGGCGCGATGAACGGGGTTGCGTGTCTGAAAACCGACCACGGTCCGCCATCCCAACTGCTGGAAGTGTTCACGGGTTTCCAAAGGATAGGCGGGATAACCGGAAAAGATCCGCCTGGGATCCCGCAGGAGATAAACCGGTCCACCCGCACGTAAAACAGGTTCTTGAAAGAGCCGCTTCACACCCGGGTGCTCCCTGTCCGAAGTTCCAAAGACGCGTTCCGCTTCCAAAACGGGATCTACCTCAAATACGCTTTCCACTTCCATCAGGGCCACCAAATCCCCGCCGCGGCGATCCGTTAATCCCAGCCGGTTCCCTTCCCGAACCCCCTCTGGAACCGGCAGGGTGATCGGAATGCTCCACACCGTCCCATCAGCCAGACACATCTGATCCCGTACAGAATGGTAGTCGTCTTCCGTCAAAAAGCCGTGTAAGGGGGAAAATACCCCCGTCGCCAAACACTCCACATCGGCCAAAGCGGCATCAGATAAGGGAACCGTCAGGCTTTCCACGGCACGGATCCGTCCCTCCTGCCGACGTTCTCCTTTCCACACCTGATCAACCAATCGGCCTCCATGGGGATCGGCCACCATCTCATCTCCCTCCCATCGTCGTGTTGTTTTCTCTATGATGCAGGCCGCACTCCGTCTTAGCCAGGCCCGGCCAACGACCCGCACGCCCATCCTCTCCAGGCTCTACTTGTTTCGTACAGGGAATACAACCAATACTGGGAAACCATCGCTCATGCATCGGGTTGAAGGGAACGCCGTTCTTTCGAACGTAGTCCCACACATCGTCCATGGTCCAACGTGCGAGGGGATTCAATTTGGCCATGTGGAACAACGAATCCCATTCCACCATCTCCGCATGAGCACGTGTCGGAGATTGCTCCCGTCTGATTCCCGTGCACCACACCCGATAGTCGGACAAAAAGCGGCCCAGAGGTTCCACCTTCCGGATCGCGCAACAGGCATGGGGATCCCGTTTCCACAAGGCTTCTCCATGAATCGCTTCCTGTTCATTCAGCGAGAGGTTCGGCGATACGCGGATAAAGGACTTCCCATACCGTTTTGTCAATCGTTCACGAGTTTGGTGAGTTTCCCGGAACAACAAGCCCGTATCCAGATAAAAAACGTCGATTTGGGGATCGATCTGATGCAACATATCCACCAACACGACATCTTCCAAACCAAAGCTGCACGCCAGTGTCATGGATTTTCCGAACCGTTCCACACTCCAATACAACACCTCTTGAGGCGACGCATATCGAAGAGTTTGTACGGCCTCTTGAACCGCTTCCCTGTCTGCACCCTCCCTTGTTTCGGTCGGGATCGAAGACGTCCAGAATTGTTTTTCCATGCCATTCCCCTCCTCCCCCTTTTTCATATTCGAAACAGGGTGGGTAGGTGCCCCATTTTTACACCATAACGAGCCTCCCGGATGAATCCGGGAGGCTCGTTTTTGCAACGGCGGGATGTCTCTTACTAAAGAAAGCCATTACCTTCGTTTATTGTTCGGTGACAACCGCATGTCTCGCCAATCGCTGCGCCGTTTCCCGCGCCTTGTCTGCGGCTTTGGCCAAGATCTCATCCGTGCGATCCGGGAACTGGTTCATTCCCTCCACCCGGACCGTTTCCACATCCGTCACTCCCAGGAACCCAAGCACAGTGACCAAATAACGATTGCTGAAGTCCATCGCGTCCATCGGCGGTTCGCTGTATACACCTCCGGTGGCGTGGATGTGAACCGCTTTCTTCCCTGTCAGCAGCCCTTCCGGTCCCGCTTCGGTGTAACGGAAGGTTTTACCCGCAACCGCCACCGCGTCGATATAGGCTTTCAACAGCGGGGGGACACCGAAGTTCCACAACGGAGAGACAAACACATAGCGGTCCGCAGCGATGAACTGGTCCACCAGTTCCCCAAGCTGGGCTACTTTGCCTCGTTCCGCGTCTGAAAGATCGTCAAAAGAGTGTCCGGAGCCCAGTTTCCCCCAAGCGGACAACACATCGGCATCGATGAGCGGAATATCTTGTTGGAACACGTCCACATGGATCACTTCATCCTCCGGATTCGCTTCGCGGTAAGCTTCCAGGAACGCCCGACCCGCTTTCAAGCCAAAAGAGGTTTCTTCCGTTTTTGGGTTGGCGGTAATGTAGAGCAATTGACCCATTGTCTCCCATCCTTTGCATTGAAATATTTAACTATATTATATATAGTCACTTACTATATATAAGGTTAACTCCTTCACTCACTTTTGTCAAGTTAAAGAAATAACTAAAGCTATTACAGATTGGACAGCCCTCTGTCCGGGTATCTGGTACAATGGAATCGATGCCCATGATCTCTATAAAAGGAGTGGGGAAGATGCAACTGACTGTTTATCTGGCCGGACAGATTCATGACGATTGGCGTGAACAACTGCGCATAAAAGCGGAAGAGCGCGGCATGCCGATTGTATTTAAAGGACCGCAGGAAAACCATGACCGCTCAGATGATATCGGCGAATCAATCAAAGGAACGCAGCCCAATCAGGAATACCGGGACCAGGCTGCGTCGGAGATGAACAACCTGCGCACCCGGGTGTGGATGGAAAAAGCGGACGTGGTCGTCGCCCTGTTTGGAGAGAAGTACCGTCAGTGGAACACGGCCATGGACGCCGCTATCGCCATCCAGTCCAACAAACCTCTCATCCTGATCCGTCCCAAGGAGTTAATTCATCCCCTGAAAGAGTTGGCCCAACGGGCACAAGTCGTGGTGGAAACCCCCGACCAGGCCCTGGACGCCCTCGCATATGTACTGGAATAAAAAAAGGCCCCCATACGGGCCTTTTGCTTGTATATCCCTTTATCCAACCTGCTTTTCTTGTACTGCCACAAAAGGGGCCCGGATCAACCAGGCATCTTTACTCTCATTTCCACACCAACGGGAAACTTATTCTTTTCCCCTCACCAATTGGGCAGGCTCGGTTTCAAAAACCACAAAATCGATATTGATATTATGGAACATCATATCTTTTCCCGTCTGCTGGTCACGGACCAGAGTGAAATCCCGACCCACTTCCCGCAAGGTACCGGTCACCTTCTTGGCCGTCCACTGCGGGTTATTTTCAAAGGTAAGATACAGGGTGACCAGCCTGCCGATATTCCTTTGCAGGAGATCCTCGCTGAAAACCCGTTCAGGCCGCCGCTGTTGGGAAACCCATCCGTAATCGGCAACCTGAGCGGGATACGCTTGATTCCAGTACACTCCTTTTCCACCTCCTTAATATACCCTTGGACAATCGGCGGGAGTGGGAATGTAGAAACAATGGGCTTTGTAACGGCCACTGTTCGCCTGATTGAACCACGTGGCCGGACATTCCCCCACCGGCCGGAAAAACCAAAGGGCGTGACGCGCCGGATCCCTGCGCTCCCCATTGACGGCCCGTTGGGCCAGCCGAATATCCTGCCCGCGCGCCGCCTGATAGAAATACGGTTTTTGCACCGCCTCAAACCCGCCGGGAGACTGGAAAATCATTTGCTGCAACGTACGGATGTCTTCAAAATCCAGGCAATCCTCGATCACCCGGTTCACCCCCACGTTTCCCACCATCAACATCCCCGGCTCTCCGTCTTCCTCCGCTTCCGCCCGCATCAACCGCGCCAACATCTTGATTTCTTCACTGGTTGCCTTTACCACCGCCATATAAACCACCTCGCCCTAAACCCTTATTCCATCCGGGCAAAAAAAAGAACCGGAAACCCGGTCGACCCAGCATACAAGGTGTCTATGTTTCTCTGATAAATCGATAAAATGGAATAATCAAACCCACTTTAACCGGATCGATACGCGATTCGTCCGTTGACAACGGTCATAATCACCCGCGTTTCCAACAGACGGTCCGGATCCTGCCCCAACAAGTCCTGATCAAACACGGAAAAATCGGCCCATTTTCCCGACGAGATCGATCCCCTCTCCGCTTCCTCCCCGGCAGTTTCCGCAGCCCCCAGAGTAAACAGACGCAGCGCTTGCGCGCAGGTCAGCTTCTCTTGGGGCAGGTAACCATCATGATCTTCTCCGGGAGCCCGCCGAGTAACGGCGGCATGGATACCCAAAAGCGGATTCATCGGCTCGATGGGAGCATCGCTTCCACCCCCGCACAGAAGACCCGCTTCCACCAACGTTCTCCATGCATAGGCGCAATCCAGCCTCTCCGGCCCCAGCCGTTCCATCACCCAGGGAAAGTCACCTGCCACAAACCGGGGCTGGATATCCACCGCTACCGGCAGACGTTTCAACCGTTCCACCAAGTCACGCCGCAACACCTGTCCATGGATCAGCCGATCCCGGTGAGGCGGGGAGACCCATCGACGCAGTGGAGCCGCTTCCAAAGCATCGATCACCCTCTCCACCCCACCATCCCCGATCGCATGGATGGCAACTGTCAATCCAGCCCCGCGGGCACGTCTCACCCATTGCTGCAATTCACCCGGAGTGTGAACGGCCAGGCCGGTTGTCGAGGGGTCGTCCGCATACGGTTTAGACAGCAAAGCCGTACGTCCCCCAATGCTTCCATCGGCAAACAGCTTTATCGCTCCGATGCGAAACCATTCGTCTCCTTGTCCGGTTTTCCAACCCCGCTCTCTTAATTCCTCCAAATGAGGATGGTAGATAAGATGATGACTGCGCAAGGGCAAGCCCTCTTCCACCAGTCCTCTGAAGATCGACTCTAACACCGACACCTCTCCCGCCAGACGCATATCTTCGGTGTGAACCGCTGTCAAACCGAGGGAGAGAGCCTCTTGGGCGCCTGTTCTTGCCCACTTTCTCCGTTCCGTGTCGGTATGGGGAGGCAACGCATCATAAAACGGCTTAGATGCATTTTCATACACCTGTCCGTTCCAGGCTCCCCGTTCATCCCGCCCAAACGTTCCATCAGCGGGGTCCGGTTCATCAGGCGCTAACTGCGCCGCCCGAAATGCGGCAGAATTAACCAAATGTACGTGATGACACGTACGGGTCAACAGCATCGGATGAGAGGGAACCGCCGCATCCATTTCGGCCAGGGTGGGTAAATCCGATCGCTCCCAGCGGTTTTGATCCCAATGAAGCCCTCGAATCCACTGCCCTTCCGGCGTTTGGGATGCTTCCCGCCTCAGTCGTTCCAACAGCGCTTCTTTAGACTTTACATGGGACAGATCCGGGAGGGAACGTTCCATGCCGCGGGCCATCAAGTGGAGATGATTGTCCACCAATCCCGGAGTGACGAAGCCTCCTTGCCAGTCCACCAGTGGCACTCCCCGGCGCCCAAATTGAACCGTCAGTTCCTCGGTCTCCCCCACTGCACGGATCCTGCCACGTTCTACATAGATCGCTTCCGCCACAGGGCGGGCGGGATCCAATGTGACCACCTTCCCATTGATAAATAATGCCCGATCCATTCTTACTCCTCCCCCGCCGCACAAAAAAACTCAATCACCTGGCAAAAACCGCGCATCTCCCCGCACTTGCGTCTCATACGTCAACCGAATGGTTTCTTCTCCGCCCTCCCAGCGAATTAACATGTCCACTCCCGCCTGTTTCTTCCGCAAGAGGGTTTCCAGTCCTTCCAACAACACTTCCCCTTCCCCGTTTTCCAATTCAACCATCTCGCGCACATCCGTATCGGCAAACGAGACTTCCACAGGAGCCGTCAGGTTTTCATTGGCACTCAACAAGACCCGATCCTTTGGTTTCCGTTCCGGATCCGCATATTCAATGACGTGAAGTTCCGCAGACCAGTCCTCGCCCTCTCCCTGGAAAATATTAACTACATAAGTATCCGGTTCGCTCACGGAGCATCCGGTAACCAAGAAGAAGCAAGCTGTACATAACCACCAATTTCTCATTCTCGTCCTCCTGATTCGGCTTTTCCCCCTCTTCCTTCCCATTCTGGCGGTGGATGATTCACACATTTTGGCCGCTGCCACAAAAAACGTACTGTGTTTCATTCGGGATCAATCGCTTTCAACCCTCCTCCCAATCAAAAAAGCCCCGTTCGCGCTAACTGCTAGAAATCAGGGATGAGACTCGTGCACCAACAGCGTACACGTTTCCACATGGGCCGTCTGGGGGAACATGTCGAAGGGAACCATCCGCTTCACCCGGTAGCCGGCTTGGATGAGCCGATTACAATCCTTGGCCAAGGTGGACGGATTACAAGAGACATAAATCAACCGGGGCACCGGATGCTGACTCAGACTGCGGAGCAGTCCCTCTCCCAGGCCCGTGCGCGGCGGATCCGTCACCACCACATCCGGTCGAAATCCTTCCGAGGCCCAACGGGGAAGGAGGGTTTCCGCTTTTCCCACATGGTACTCCGCATGTTTGACTCCATTGAGACGGGCATTGTAACGGGCATCGGCCACCGCTTCGGGAACCGTATCCATCCCCACCACTCGAGCGGCACCGTCGGCTAACCACAAGCCGATCGTACCGGTACCACAATAGGCATCCACCACTGTCTCCGATCCGGTCAAGCCGGCAAAATATCGTACTTCCTCGTATAACTTCTCCGTCTGAACCGGATTCAGTTGAAAAAAAGCGGGGGCAGACAAGGCAAAGTGACGGGATCCCAGACGTTCCTCGATCTTTTCCTTCCCCCACAGCAGGCGGTTTTCCTCTCCCATCACCAAGGATGTGCGGCGAGGGTTGTGGTTGAGGATGATCCCCGCCACTTTCGGCAAGCGTCGAATCCGGTCGACCAGACCTTTTTCTCCCGGGAGGGTAGGCGTGCGACTAACCAAAGCGATTTGAACTTCATCGGTTGCAAAAGCGAGGCGCACCATCACATGGCGAATCGAACCGCGATGGGTTCGTTCATCGTAAATCGGTGTTTTTGTCTCCTCCAAAATGGACCGAATGCCTTCTAACGTACGATTGATCACGGGATGTTGGACCAGACAACCGCTCATGTCGACTAATCGGTGGGAGCCGGACCGATACATTCCCAGCAGCACGCGGCCATCCTGTTTCCTCACGGGTAACTGTGCTTTATTCCGGTAGTCCCATGGATGTTCCATGCCCCGGGTCTCTTCGATAGGAAGCGATTGGATATCGGTGTAACGGGCGAAGGCTTCTTCCACCAACTCCCGTTTCAGTCGCAATTGCATCGAATAATCGATGTGCTGGGTTTGACATCCCCCGCATTCATCATAAACGGGACAAGGAGGGGCCACGCGGTTAGAAGAAGGTTTGAGACGTTTGAGGATCCGTGCACGGGCGTGGCGCTTCTCGACACGGGTCACCTTCACCTCCAAGAATTCGCCGGGAATCCCCCCGTCTACAAACAACACTTGTTTTCGGTAATAACCCACTCCTTCGCCGTTGATTCCCATCCGGCGAATCGGCAGCCGGATCACCTGGCCGTCCCGTAAACGCAAATCCGTCATTTCCGTCTTCCCCATTTCAACCTTTTCCATTCATTTTACCGAAACACGAAGAAATGCCCAAATCCGACACACTTCTTGATATACTATCCTCGAAAGGGAATGTCAGTTCATTAGCAAATCCCATTACCAGGGAGGTTTCATCATGGCAGACAATCACCGTAGAGGCGGTCTCAAATTCTCTACTCATGTGTTGGAAACCATCGCCGGGATCGCCACGTTAGAAGTGGACGGGATCAGCGCGATGAGTGGAGGCGTTGTGGAAGGCATCAGCGAACGGCTCGGTCGCAAGAACCTCACCAAAGGAGTGGAAGTGGAGGCCGGTGAACGGGAAGTGGCGGTCGACCTTCGGGTCATCGTCGAATATGGCCGTAATGTCCCACGGGTTTATGAAAATGTCGTGCAAAACGTCAGCGACGCCATCCAGCAAATGACCGGCTTACGTGTCGTCGAAGTGGTCATGTATGTGGAAGGCGTCTCCTTCCCGGAGGAATCCCGGCAAACCAGGCAGGAAGCGGAACAATCCGAACCCCGTGTACGATAAATCCCTGTCGTACCGGTGTAGGTGGCAACCCTTCTCACTTACACATAACGATTAAATGAGGACACACTAAAAACTTCTACCCTCTGAAACCCGGAACAGGAATTCCATCCTAGCCGGGTTTTTACGCATTTAAGAAACCGATGCCGCCAACGCCGGGTCAGAGGAGGAGACGGCTCCAAAAACGGGCCGATCCACGACGTGTGTTACGTCCAATCCCAACTCCGCCAACAGGACCGCCGGATAAGAAGGATCCCAGCGACGCAGGATGATGGCCAACCCATTTTTCCCCTCCCGGAGAGCCGATACATCCGTCACTGCCAGACCGATCTGCCGCAGAACTTCCCGCACTTCCGCCACTTTTGCCTGTGTGATGGATTCCCTCGTCTCCAAAAAGAGAAAGCGGGATCCTCCCGTGTCCACCGGCAGCAACGTTGCCTCTCCTGCAGAACAGCCATGATCCGCCGGCAAACAACATACATTACACAGGTCTTCCACCATGGCGCTGGCGGTGGGTCGCTCACCCGCCCCTTGCCCTACCAGCGTCACGTCTTGGACGATATCTCCCTCCAGATGAACCGCGTTGTGAACTCCCTCAATCCGGGCGAGAGGGTGGGAGAAAGGCAGCAAAGCAGGTCCCACCTGCAGGGAGAGGGGACCTTTTTCCCCGTATTGTTCTCCCTGTGCCAGTAATTTGATTCGATAACCCAATGAGCGTGCCAACTGGAGTTCCCATGGATTGATATCCCGGATACCGCGACAGGACACTTGCGATACGGGCACATCCACCTCAAAAGTCAACCTTCCCAAAATGGCCAATTTGTACGCTGCATCCAACCCATCCACATCAGAGGTCGGGTCGGCTTCCGCATACCCCTTCTGTTGCGCTTCTGCCAGCGCCTGATCAAACGAAATTCCCTCCGTCTCCATCCGAGTCAAGATATAGTTGGTCGTTCCGTTGAGAATAGCGGAAAAACGGTGGATACGGTTGCTCTTCAGGAGGTGGCGCAAGGTTCCCAAAACCGGGATTCCTCCACCCACACTGGCCTCATACAACAACTGCACTCCTTTTTCTTGGGCGAGTGCGTCCAGTTCCACCCCGTGCTTGGCAATCAGCTCCTTGTTGGCCGTTACAACATGACAGCCCGCCTTCAATGCCCGCTCAATATAGGTACGGGCCGGCTCCACCCCGCCGATCGCCTCCAATACCACGTCTACCTTTTGTTCCAGCAGCTGCTCAAACCGGGTGGTTAGCAGCGGTTGAATCCCGTCCACCTCCCGTCGCTTCTGACGATCACGAACCAAAATCCCGCTGATTTCAAACAGCAGATCCGTTCGTTTCAATATCACGTCCCGATTGCTTTTTAACGCTTTAAAGACACCGCTCCCAACCGTCCCCAGCCCTAATAGACCTACTCTGATTCTCCGCACAACCATCCCTCCCTGTTAAAATAAAACACCCCCTCCGATAAAGAGGGGGTGGGGTAGCCGAACCGATCGCAGTTTGAACCGCCCACTCCTTATCTCTCCGCGCCACAGGCACAGCAGGAATTGGCACCATTTCCCTTCCGGTCTCATACGTCCGGATCGGATGGTTGCCGGGCTTCATCGGGCCAGTCCCTCCACCACTCTCGATAACGAGTCGACTTTTTCAATTGTGTGTAATACCAGATATTATGCAACAACCATGATCATTCTGTCAAATGATTATTTCCGGGGACAATCCGATTACGCAGCACACCCAACCGTTCAATCTCCAACTCCACGATATCCCCCGCTTTTAACCAGCGATGGGTCTCTTCCCCCAATTCCAGGATGCAACCGGTTCCTACGGTTCCCGAGCCGACCAACTCTCCGGGGCGCAAGAGGCAGTCGCGAGATGCTCGCTCCACCATATCCCCGAATGAAAAGGTTAAATCCCGCACGTTCCCCTTGGACAACTGGCGGCCATTGACACGAGCCGTCATTTCCAGATTCCAACGGTCCCCTTCCCGCCGATCTTCCAACTCATCCAGCGTAACCAGAGCCGGACCCAGGGATGTCGCGAAATCTTTCCCTTTGGCGGGTCCCAATCCCACTTTCATCTCTTCCCGCTGGAGATCCCGCGCACTCCAATCATTGAGGACACATACCCCTGCAATATGGTCCATTGCCTTTTCCGTCGGAATGTCCCTGCCTTTTTTGCCGATGATAAAGGCGATTTCCAATTCGTAATCCAGGGCACGGGTGGCCGGAACCGGTACCGGATCCTCCGGGCCCAAGAGGGTATAGGGATGACTGAAATAAAAGACCGGAAACTGATACCACTCGGGTACCATATCCAACCCTCGCCTCGCTCGTGCCGTTTTCACATGTGCTTCAAAAGCGTAAAAGTCCCGAAATGTCCGGGGCACCGGCAAGGGAGCCAACAATCGGGCTTCTCCTGCGGCAATGGCCAGTGGTTCCCCCTCCACTTGAATGCTGCTCCAATCTTCTGCTCTCACTACTTCCCATATGCGTCGCAACTGGTATAACCCGTCTTCCTCCCGATCCAACAGTTCCAGCATCGAGTGCGGGGGCGGTCCTTCCACCCGCCATTTCTTTTCTGTTTTTGCCCATTTCCAGGCACGGGCGATATCCAATATGTTCCCATCCGTCAGCCATCCCAGCCGATGAAGGTGTTCCTCCGACTGATGGACGTTCGCATTCAATGGTCCGATCTGATAAGTAACCAGCTTCATACCGAACCCCTCCTCCGATACCTAGCATAGGGGAGCCTTTCCGTTGAAAGCAAGCATTTTCAAAAAAAAGCGTCCTTTGCATGGGAATCAAAGGGCGGAATTCCACCTCTTCCGATATAAGGAGTGTTCCACGATCCTGGTTGCCGAATCAGGGAATGCCAGGGATTCCAACCGGGACGACATCGACTGACGCAAAGAAGGATCCCGGATCAAACGGACCACTTCATCCGGCAACGTATCCGGCGAGACTGCACAGGCGGCACCGCGCCGCACCACGTAATCCAGATTGGCCCGTTCCTGCCCAGGCAAGGCCTCAAACAAGATCAGCGGTAATCGCTTGATCATCGCCTCCGTGATCGTCATTCCCCCGGGTTTAGTAACCAGGATGTCAGCAGCGTCCATCAAAAGAGGCATATCGTTGCGGGTGGAGAAAACGCGTAAATCCCCGTTCTCAGAAAAGGGAGCCAGCTGCTTCTCCAGTTTCCGATTGGAACCGATCAGTACCCACAATTGCATCTCATTCGATAAACCGGCCAGGGATGCAGCCAACTTCGGCAGTGGACCGTAACCTAAGCCTCCCCCCATGAGAAGCACCAACGGGCGATTCGGATCGGCACCCAACCGTTGTTTGGCCGTCTGTCGGAGGATCGTTTGACGAAAGCCCCGATGACAGGGAATTCCTGCTTCCAGTAATTGAACTCTCCATTCCCAAGACAACCACTTTTGCTGTTCCCGAGTCAACAAGTTTGGGGGAACACACAGCACATCAGGTGCTTCAGCGAGCCACAAGGGGTGCAATTCATAATCCGTCAGCACTCCCACGGTCGGCAGGGTTCGCCACCGGGAAGGAAGCAGCAGCAAGCCGAAAGGATGAGTACTGATCACACGTGTCGGTCCGAATTGACGGATCAGGCGTTTCAATTTATGACGAATCATCCACCCCGTTTTTTCAATGATTTCCGATGAAACCATTCGAAGCCAAGCAGAATGATTCGTCCGGTTATACAAATAAGAATAGACGTAGGGAAAACGACTCAACATCCGGTTATAGCCCGATTGCAGAAGCGGATGCACGGAACCGGGAACCAACTCAAGCAAATCGATTACCTCTGCCGGTATGTCCTTTAAGACATACTCTTCCCGCAACGCCTCCGCGGCGGCGTTATGTCCGGACCCGAAACCCATCGTCAAAATGATGACCCGTTCCATCGATTCCCCTCCCTGTTTGACTGTTTTCATTATGCAGGATGCCCGTTTGGAAGCAAGGGGTGTTTACAAGGATTAAACAAAATATTAACCATTGCTCCGATTTTTCCTTCTTATGTAGTGAATATGGTTTACTTTTTATTCAAAATAAAAGCATTTTGGTCTCCGCAACCTCTTAAAAGTGGTAGGGTATCCTTCAGCAAAATTTACCTTTTTAAATACCCTGATTTTTTAAAAATTCCTATGATATAATTTTGTCCCATTAAGCTCCCGCAATCGAGGTGGTAGAGTGGATCATTTACATATTCATGAAGTGGGAGAACTGATACGTAAAGTACGAAAAGGGCGCGGCCTTCGTTTGGAAGATCTGGCAGATGAAAATATCTCCCCTGCCACCATCAGCAATATTGAACGGGGCGTTCCCCATGTGAACACCCAAAAAGCCCAATACCTGCTTAAAAAACTGAATCTGGATATGAATGATCTCCAGCAAATGATGGTGAGCAGTCAAACTGAACAAGCAGAACTGGAGCATCAATTTTCCGCCGCGGAAACCTTGGTCGATCTGGGCCAACCGCTCTTGGCCGAGAAATGGTTGCAACAAGACCTGGACGACCATCACCCGCTTGCGGGTAAAAGGTATCATATTCAAGGCCGATTGGCTATGGAACGCCACGACTGGAAAAAGGCGGAACGTCTGTTTCACCAGGCGCTGCGGATCGGAAAAGATCAATCCGATAAACCATCCATCGCCCGCTCACACATGGAACTGGCCCGTCTCCGCTATAGCACAGGGGAGTGGTCGCTGTCGCTGCATCACACGGACAGCGGATTGGATGCCTGCCAAGAGGACCAAACCGACACCCGAGCAGACCTTCTTCTGTTGCGGGCCCTTTCCTTTGAAGCATCGGGCCGTCAGGCGGAATGTCTGCAAACCGTGCGGCGGGTATGGGAAAGCGGTTCTTTCGGTCCCCCCTCGACAAAATTGGAGTGGCATCGATTGTACGGAGAAATCATGCGGTTCAACGGGCTGTTGGAAGAAGCGGAGCGGATTACGGCAGAGGGATTGCAATTGGCTCGCCGTTATCGGGACCGGAACGCCCTGTTCCGGCTCTGGGCTTTATCCGGGAGGATCTGGATGGAGCGTCATATGTGGCGACGGGCGAAAGTGAGTCTGCGAACCGCTCTGGTCTGGGAATCCCTCACTTCCGACCCGGTTCTGCCGGTTTCCATCCGCATTTGGCTGGGGCGGGTCTGTACCGAGCTGGAACAACACGAGGAAGCCAATGAGTGGTTTCGCGATGCCGTCGAAGGCAGTCAATCATGCAGCGATCCACATCCACACATCGAAGCGCTCCTTGCCCTGGGGGAACATTACCAGTTGCGCGGAAAGCACCAGCAAGCGATCGCCCAATATCAACATGCCTGGAATAAAAGTCAGGAGTACCGTTTGTTGCCTCAAGAATATGATGCGCTTTTTCTGTTGACCCATCTGTGGGAACAAAACGGAGATGATCGTTTTCATGAAGGAATGAAGAAGCTGTACGAACTGCAGAAAAAAATGAAAGAACGTTGACAAATCCCTGTTCCAACCACTTTGTCGGCATTCTCAAGCGGCTCCGCATGGAGCCGCTTGCGCTTTCACCGCGGTTTGTTTGCCAACTCCTCCTGGGCCATGCGGATCAGCTCTTTCACCATCTGGCCTCCGACGGGACCACCCAAGCGCCCTGCCTCTTCCGCTTTGAGATCACCGTTGGCTCCATCTTTCCGGTAGGGAACGCCCAACCGGCGGGCCATCTCTGTCTTCATCTGTTCCGTCCCGGCACCGGTCTCCCCAGTTTGCCGAGCCATCACCTGTCGCTTCAGGCGCTCCATTCCTTCCCGGGCTTCCGGAACCAACAAGCGGTTTCTCCTTCGTCGGGCCATGGATTGTCACCTCCTCTCTCTCGTTATGATTCCAAACAAAAAACCGCCTGATCCAGGCGGTTTTTCCATTCCATTATTTTGCAAAGATATGACTGCCGATCTTATCGATTTGCGGACGGGTCCAAATCCACTTGGATGTGGCCGTATCCGGGTTAAAGTAGAACATCGCTCCCTGGGACGGATCCCAACCGTTGGCCGCATCACGGGCGGCTTTGTACGCTTTTTCATTGGGCTTTAGCCAGATTTGACCATCGGCCACAGCGGTAAAGGCCCGCGGTTCCAGAATGACTTCTTTGGCCGTACTCGGATAATCGGATGATTCCATGCGGTTAATGATAACGGCTGCAACCGCCACTTGGCCTTTGTAAGGTTCGCCGCGTGCTTCACTGTAAACGCCTTTGGCGATCCACTCCAGATCTTCCTGACTTAAGTCAATCCGCTTAAACGATTGAGCTTTTTTGGCTTGTCGCTTATCGTCCGTCGCTTTTTTCAAAGCAGTCCAGGTTTCCGGCCCGGTGATGCCGTCGATTCGAAGCGCGTTATCTTTTTGGAATTGAATCACGGCCCGTTCCGTCTGCAGACCATAAATACCGTCTACTTTAGGGGTATAACCCAGCAGGGTGAGTCGATCTTGCAGATCCCATACATCACCGTTGGAGTGACCATAGTGTACCAGCGTAGGTGCCGACGCCTCCGCCTGGTTGGCTCCAAAAGGAAGTACCGTACCGGCGACGGCGATGGCGACCGCCAAACCAATCGTCAGAATGGACTTCATATATTCGCCTCCTTGGATTTTTGTGGGAAATGCGCTCTATATCAATCTTTCTTTTATCATCCCACTTTATTTTGCAAGTGGAAACCAAAGTTCCCAGCCACACCAGGAATTATATAAATCCTATCGGGATACTTCAATATCAAATGATTAGTATGTAAGGTAATAGATTCCTATTATGCATAAAAAAAAGCGACGGGTGCACCCGTCGCTTGAACCAAAAAGGATTACTTTTTAGCAGCCGCGTAACGCTTGTTTACCTCGTCCCAGTTGACCACGTTCCACCAAGCTTGAATGTAGTCAGGACGCTTGTTTTGATACTTTAAATAGTAGGCATGCTCCCATACATCCAGGCCCAAAATCGGGGTGTGCCCGTCCATCAACGGACTGTCCTGGTTCAGGGTGTTGATCACCGCGAGATTTCCATCTTTTTTCACGACCAGCCAAGCCCAGCCGCTGCCGAAACGAGTGATGGCAGCATTAGCAAATGTTTCCTTGAACTTGTCAAAACCGCCAAAGGTTTCGTTGATCGCGCCGGCCAATTCACCCGTCGGCTCGCCCCCGCCATCAGGGCTCATAATCTGCCAAAAGAGGGTATGGTTCACATGGCCGCCGCCGTTGTTTTGCACGGCACCACGGATGCTTTCCGGTACTTGGTCGATGTTTGCGATCAGATCGTCGATGGACTTATCTGCCAATTCAGCATGTCCTTCCAAAGCGGCATTCAGCTTGTCAACATATGTTTTGTGATGGCGCCCGTGGTGAATTTCCATCGTCCGCGCATCGATGTGAGGCTCCAAGGCATCAGTGGAATAAGGCAGTGCAGGCAGTTCATGTTTAGCCATACAAAAACCCTCCTGTATGTAGTTTCATTGGTGGCCACTCCTCCCGAGAGGAAGTATGCTCACCAATGAATCTTCCCGTTCTTATTATGCAAAAAACGTATGAGAATATCAATATTCTTGTTTGTAAAGTATGATTAACTGCCGGATCCGCTTTGGGCCGGGTCGATCGCGTCTTTTTCGTTTTCTTCCTCACGGCGACGAATCCATTCCTGAAGCAGGCCGGAGAGTTGGGTCACATCATCCAGGATATAATCCGCCTGCAGCTCCTCAAACTTTCCTCTGGCTCGCTCTCCCGTCGGACCGGTAAGTGTCGCTGCAAACTGGCATCCCATCTTGCGTGCGGCCAACAAATCAGCCACCGAATCCCCTACGACCAGAATTTGTTCCCCGTCCGGCAACGGCAACCGGGCCCCCACACTCTTTGCATCCGGCTTTTCCCGCCCATAGTAGGCCTTGACATAAGTAAAGGGATGGGGCTTGCCCAATGGAGCCTGATCCGGATAAATCTCCTCCGCCTGCCGTACATCAGAAGCCGTCACGATTCGGTTCGGGTCAAAGGCATCCCACAATCCCAGCGCTTCCAATGGGACACGCGTTTCCAACGCGGGTCGACCGGTACCGATCCCCAACTGGATCCCTTCTTTGGACAGGGCATCCAAAGTCCCCCGGATCGTTTCCGGTTCAGCCAGTGGGATTTCCTGTTGCAAAAAGCCGGTTTTCTCCGGGTAAAAGCTCCGTTTTTTCTCTTCCCGCTCAAACCAGTCGTGCCCCAGATACCATTCCTGGTACACATCCCGCCCCAGCTTCCAAAGAGAGGAGCCATGAACGAAGGCATCCGAATCCCGGCCGGACCACTCCTGTACCAACTGGGACAGCCGTTCCGGCAAATCCACATCCCCCGTCTGACCACTGTCGAGTGTATCCCGAACCTCCGCGAAACGGGGCTCAAAATCCAGCCCGACACGCCGTGTTTCCTCCCCGATCCGTTGCAAAGCCAGCCGGCTGATCGGACGAGCCAAGATCTCTTCGACGAAATCAGGATTCATCGAATGAAGTTCGCGCAGAAGCTGTTGCAATTGAAATCCGAATAACAGCGCAACCATATCCCAGTTGGAATTAACCCCGATCGATTTCAACCACTCCAACACCCGTTCGTCATCAAACACCGCTTGCCGCACTTCTTCGATCTCTTTCTCCTCGGGGGCGGGCCGGAAGGAGCCCCCGGATAATCCCAAGCCGTGCTCGCTGTACAATAATTCCCACACACTTAAGCACGTGCTGTCAAAGCAGCGCTTTTCACTCAACAACACCCCGTCCACGTCAAACAAAACGACCTGAACCATCTGCCAACCTCCCTTTTCCGGTGAAAAATGATAAGATCGGTCCATGGTTATTACTTTACCAGAGTAAGCGGCTGAAGCCCAATCAAAAACGGACGGATCCGGAATCTTGCCGGAACCCGCCCGTTACTACCTGCACGTTATGGAGATGTTGTCCGACGTGCCCGATTGGCCAGATGGTCCATCCATCCTGCCCAATCCCCTTTCCAGCCTTCTTCCCACGCCAGTTTGGCCAAGTAGAGGGCCTCACCGACTTTCTCTTCTTCTTCTAATATTTGGATCAAACAATGGTATCCGGGATGTTCCGGCATGTGGGGATGGAACGGATCATTTTCAAATGCTCGCCTCGCAACGGGAGCATATTGGATCTGAACTTGGCAGTATTCGATAGTCCGATCCAATGCACAGGGATCATCACGGCGAATGCTGTCGAATTTACGGATCTGTTCCGTGAAGTGATCATGAAGACAAATAAAGCGCTGCGATTTGAGATGCTGAATCATCCGCTGATCCGAACTGGTTCGAAGCGCTTTATCGTACTCCGCTCTCGCATTTTGATATATATCGGCTTCCTGGGCCGTTAAGCACATTTCCAACGTGCATTGCCGATCCTCATACTTCAGCTTGGCCACATAGGGCTGGAGATGGGGTTGTTCGACATCTTCCCATGCCCGCTTCACCACATATTCAAGCTTTTTTGTCGGGGACTTGGGTGCTTCTAACATAGGCGAACCCCCCTCAGGCGAAAAGAGAGTCAATCATAGTAAATGTTTTTCCCTTCCGCCTGCTGGAGATAAACGCCGGCTCCCGCACCAAATTCTCCGGGAGCCGCTCTTTGTGTCATTTAATATGAAGACACAATGCCGATATATCATCCCGTTGATTCGGATTTTGGGACCGTTCGCGCAGCCAATCTACCATCCGGTCAAAATCGGAAGGCAGCTCCTCCAGAGGGGAGGGCATCAGCTCATGGAGTCCATCACTAAAAAAGGAAAAGGAGTCTCCCGATTGGAAGGGTATGTCGTTTTGTTCAAATGATGTTCCTTCAAAAATACCCAAAAACATGCCCGGCACGCTAACAATCTCAGGGGTGCCGGAAGTGGAAGCAAGAAAATAATTGACCCCGCCAGCCGCATACGACAGGACCTGCTGCTGAAAGTTCAACTCAAATGCGATCGCAGCGATAAAATACTCGTCTGCCAGATAGGGCAGACTGGCATCATTTACCCACGACAGCTTTTCAGACAGGGAAAGCCGCTTCTTAGAGACTTGCTCAAACAAAACCCGGAGTGCCGAAGTTTGTAACGCTGTTGCCACACCGTGTCCCATCACATCAAACAGATATCCGAATAATTTCTCTTCGCTCTCGTTCCAATGGAAATCATAGCTGTCCCCGCTGATAAACCCATAGGGTCGATACAGCGTCTCGAGGCGCAGAAATTCATTTTCCATCGGTACAGGCAACATCGTCCTCTGTACTTTTGCCGCTAGAGCCAGATCCCGTTTGGCTTCGACTCGAACCGTCACATCGGTTTGCATGGCAACGAAATGAACCAGATTCCCCTCTTCATCCCAAACGGGATTCACCTTTAGTTCGTTCCAAAAAGGGACTCCGTTTTTTCGCCGATTCAGTAGAACGACCTTGACCGGTTCCCGTTTCTCTAGGGCAGACCGAATTTTTTCAACCGCCGCCGGATCGGTGTTTTCACATTGGAGAAATCGGCAATTCTTTCCGACCACTTCTTCCGCTGAATAACCCGTCAACTTGGTAAAGCCGGGATTGACATAGATGACGGGATTATCCGGCAGTCTAGGATCGGTGATGCACACACCCGCTGGCAGATGATCCATCGCGGCGGCAAATTGTTTTTCCAAAAGAAGTTCCAATCCCGACACCTCTTCCCCAGGTTCCCATCGACCCATTCCAATGTCAGCCACTCGAGGGCCCTGCCCCCGTACAAAATTGTGTCTGAGCCTCCCATACGCAGGTGTCCGGGCCGGTTCGCCCCCAAAAATCCCTTTAAAAAGGTAAAAGAAGACCCAGGGTATTGCCTGGGTCGGTCTGGGCGGAGGCATTGTCTGTTATTCAAAATAGAAAAACAGACTTGGAGGTCGGCACCACTTAAGCTTCCACTTTCCGTTCCGGAAAGAAGTGGCGATATGGTATGGGTAATGGCTGTACCTACCAGCACAAGTCTCTCCTGGATCGCTTTTGTTCCCCCGGTCGTCTCGCTACGGATACCCCTCATTTCATCCTTATTATACCACAGAAACAGGGAAGTCGGAGGGAAAATTGCAGGGATGGTCGGATTGTTTGCAATGAAATAACACTTTCATCCATCCATCTGTCGTGATAGGATGGAATCAAACCAGTCCGGTTGTTTCCTACCCCGAAATATCCGATGTCCAACAGACACCTTTCCCACCCGCCAAACCTGTCATCCAGCGTGAATAAACTAGACATAAGGGAGGGGCGTTCATGAACGGCAAAGGATTTTGGACAGATCTGTCCCCTGTCGACGAACGCACAGCCTGTCGGGAATCGATGGTGACAATCGGTGTTGCGGAGGTGGAACAAGCGGTCCACCTGTGGCGGGGAATTAAGCCGACCTTATATCCGATCATAGATGAACCGGATCCAACGGCTCTCTGGAATAACGCCCACCCCAAAATTTGGATATTGTATCAAGCGGCAGGCACTCCCTTTGACGATACCGAAGACGGCTTTTGGAAATGGCTGCTGGATCAAAACCGTATCGTCTCCCAAATGCGGACTGAGGAAGAAAATCAATGGTGGAACCAAGGATTGGCGCGGTTGCGGACCCACCTTTACTCAACGACGGATCAACCAAAAGGTTGATCTTTTTTATGCTCAAAGAAGGAAAAGGAGGGGATTGGAGTCGAATTTGGAAAACCAAGGCATCCCGGAACAGAAAGGGGCTACAAGCACCATGACGTTTCACGACCAGGGACAGGAGCCGCACGTTCATCAGTCGGAAATCCTCATGCCATTGGAAAAGGCTGCACAGATACTGGACATTCCTGAAGAGGAATTGCGGAGGCAAGCAGGGGAAGGTCGCTTAGGGTGCGTAAAAAAGAACGGGGATTATTGGTTTTCCGAAAAACAAATCGGTCGAATCCACCACGACAAGGCCTCCCAGGACTCGGATCTGGTTACACCAGCGCTGGAATTGATCCTTTTGGAACCTGGACATCGAAAAAATAACGAAAACAGCGGAAATGAAAACAATCCATGGAAGAAAGCTTTCGCCAAAATCATATTCCAATTCCGCTCATTGAAGCAAAAAAACCCCCTCTCTCATCTCAAATGGAAAGAATGGATGGAACAATTTTTCCAACTGGTAGAAAGAAAGAAACAAAAAGATGTACACCAGGAACAAGAACTACGGCAAGTAAGTGTCAAGCTGGGTTTTATGACCGGGAAAAACGAACTGTATTGCGACTTCTGTGAAGTAAACGATCACTTTTATCCCGGTGCCATCTTTGCTGATGTCTATGTGGATGGCGCCCTCAAATGGATGATGTGTCCAAACTGTCTCCAATACTGCCGCGAACAAGCCAATGGCTCCATGGAATCCAATCTGCGTGCCCGGTTTCATCAACTGGCATTCCGCTTGGAGCGAGAGTCCCGACGTGCCCGAAATCTGGCAACAACTGAGGATTTTCGGGTCCCCAGTTTGTATGAATGGGAAGCCTGGGAAAACGCCTCATTTGCAATGCAGGAAGTGGCAGCCTCATTCGGGGAAGAAGCTGCCATGAATGAAAGGCGGCAGGAACCATAAACACTCCAACCGCATGTTCCCCCATCAATGAAACCTTCCCGATCGGGAAGGTTTTTTCATCTTTAAATCGCAGAATTGTTGCCGTTTTAGGATAAAGACCCGGGATCCGCTTGGTTCGTTTGCATCCAATTGGGTGTTAAACCCAAGGTATCTTCACTCACGGATTTCCCCGTTTCCACCGACCGCCCATCCAGCACCAAATCACAGTGCAACAAAAGAGGTTTCGATGTCAGGGAAAAGGAATGTTCCCGCCATAACAGGTACAGATGGCACTGATGTCCCTGCAGAAGAAACGGAATCCAGTGGAAACGGTTTTGCGTATCGCCTCCCGAAGAAAAGCCGGGTGGATAGAGACGTTGCAATCGATCATTGATTCGCAACATACGGAACCCCAGACGTTCCTCCACCTGAATCCGGTAAATCTCTCCCTCCAAGGGTATTCGCCAACATTTGTTCACCTGGACAGCTGCAACGCCCACTGCCAATCACCTGTCCTCTCCGGTCTTGGTCTGCCGGGGGAAACTGTCGGAAGGCGACAGCCCACCCCGTTTTTTAATCTCTCTCGTATTTACGATTCGGGATAAAAAAAGTTTCATGGTTTCCAGAGTCGACTCTTTACTTTTTAGGAAAAAGCCGCGCCGACAAGGCACGACTTTTTCACACTGGATCTTCCGTCAGGAGGAAGAATCCCGGGATTCCTCTCCCGAATCGGATTCAGGTGAAGGGGGAATTTCACGACCATCCTCGTCCAAATCGATATCCACATCCTCCGGGAGGCGAAGGGGAGGGGACTCCATCGACTCTTTCAGGCTTGGATCTTGGTAGTAGAACCATGCCAACCGGATTCTAAGGGTGCCCCGTTCCCCTTCCCCCTCTTCAAACTCCATCCCCTGAACAGCCACCAATCGTTCCATTTGCTCCAGTTCCCTGAGCAGGGACAACATCTCCTGCCGTGAAGCGCGCACATATAAATCCGCCCATAAAGGCTGAATGGCAGAGTCTTTGGGGAGAGTTGGAACCAATGCCTGCTCCTCCGCATTTTCCTCCGGCTTCTTCCCTTCAGAAGGGGCGGGTTTGATTTTCTCTTCCGCCTCTTTCTCGTCATCCGCCCCCTCTTCCCCAGTCTCTTCGTCTCGGTCCGCCTCCTGCATGACTTCGACCGGCCATTCCATCGGCGTCAAATCGGATGATTTTGATCCGGCACGCAACTCCACCCATTCCCCGCCGGCATCATCCACCGCTTCTTTCAACTGTAACAACAGCCGTGCCGGTTCCGCTTCCAGTGGGATCTGCTGTTGCAGCCGGGTCCGTTCATCGGCATCCGGTTCCGTCGGTCGCTCATAACCCGGATCCAGTATCTCCCGGTGGTCGGATAAAAATCGCTCGGCTTCCGCCCGTTTTTCTTCCATGTGTTTCAGATTCAGGTGGGCGGGATAGAGGAAAGCCAAAGCCGTCAGGCAAATGGCCAGACTGCCTCCCAACCAGATCCAGAACAGCGTATTCCCCGATTTCCACCAGCCCCAGGGTCGTTGGCGCGGTTCATGCCCCATCGCTTCCGCCTCCTTCCTCCGACTCCCCGTCTTCCGAAGAAACTTGGCGGATCACCAGATGAAAGTGGAGCAGCTGCTCCTTCTGATCCAATTCCGTCGGAGGCGCCCCTTCGCAATAGCGGCCGAGACAATGGAGGACCACCTCTTCCACCGGCCCCTGATCCTTTAAGGAGTCCAAAAATACAGCCGCCTCCGATGCTGATGGAAACACCGCCCATCCATCCAGGCGAGGACCCTTTGCCTCCGCTCGGATCAAAGGAGCACCTGCCGGCAGGGTGTCGTAAACCGTGTTCAGCCCCTCCTGCCAGATCAGGCGGCCGTCCCGCAGCGCATCTGCGGCATCACGAAAACGAATGACCGAACCATGTTCGTTCATGAAAGCCTCATGGTCCTGAACCACTTGTTTCGCCTCCAGCTGCTGGTCGCGTACGGCTTTCGTCTCTGCGGCCAACCGGTCCTCGAGCCGGGATTGTTCGGTAAACAGCCAGTAAGAAAATCCGGCGAAGTGAATCAACCAAAGCAGGATAATGATCAACCCCAGGGTAAAATAACGACGACCCGCAGGGGGGGATGGCAACAGATTCACGATACCCCCACCCCCGTCAATGCCGCACCCAGAGGGGCTGAAAGAATATTGCCGAGATGACGGGAGGAGTGAAGCTGCAAATCACCGGTCATCAAGGATTGGGGACCTTCCCCGATCCGTACCGACGGCACGCCGTCCTTCGATTGCAGCCACAAGCACGCTTTGTGGACATCGATGCCTTCCCCGCTCACCACCCATACCCGGTTCTGCTTCCATAATTCCGCCCCCATCCAGTCCAGTTTCCCGGCATCCAGGGCTTCCAACATCGCGGCTCCGTATGCGGCCACCTGGTTGTCATTTTCCAAGATCGGACGCAGCGGATCCATGGCCGGACGATCCGGAACCCCCTCCAGAAAGGTTTTCATCTCCAAAGGGATATGGGTCGCCCCTTGCAACACCCCTTGGTAAAACAAACTGAGGTCCACTCCTCCGGGTGTCAGGTGAAGGGCCGCCCATTTATGGACCGTCCCATCATCGGAAAACTCAAACCAGCGGCCGAGACTGAGAGCGGATAAATCGACGGCGACAGGATCCAAACCGCACCATCGCAACACATCTGCCAATTCCTCCACATACCGGCGGGACGAAGCGGCCACCACCACTTCCTGATGGTCTCCATCCTGCCAGACATGCCCGATCACCTGGAAATCAAATACCGGATCGTCAAAGGGGAGATCCCACTCCGGCAGCACTTTCTTTTCAATCCAGCGCCGCATGCGGGATCTTCCCATTTCGGGCACATGCCAAGTACCGGTCACCACATGCCGGTTGCCCAATGCCACCCGCACCCGGCGGGTATGCAGCCGGCGGCTGGATAAGGCATCCTGCACCGATTGGCTCAGTTCATCCGGCTCGGCAATCGACCGTTCCCCCATCCAGATGGATAAAAGCGGATGTACGACATACTGGCTCAATTGGATCCGCCGGAAGCTCCTTTTTAATTCGACCAATTTAAACATGGAATCTGTCAGTTCCACTCCAATGGCGTAACGCCGGAACCCAAGCATGCATCCTATCTCCTTTTTGTCACCCATGCTGGACCGAGCGTTAAGATCAACCGGTCCCTACTCCACTGGTGAAAGGATGTCAGGAGATCTGCATCCCTCTACCAATTAGATACATCTCAACCGATTTCCTCTCCCTATTTTCCACTTTTCACCCTCCACCCATAAATACACCGTTGGCCTGATTTGTAAATCAAACCAAAGGACTAATTTGGTTTTTGTATTTAGTTTTTTAATAGTATTCTTATAAAAAATGAATAATGCAATCTGAAAATAACCGTTTATTCAAATAGAATGGATGCATCCAGGACAAAGAGAAGTTCCTGACCAATCTGCCAGAGACGAAAAAATCATCCATAACTTGGAACAAGACCACTGAGACGACAGAGTATGCCGATTCAAACAAAAAATATTCCCTATCAAAATAGTATCGATTAAAATTGAATTGATGCCGGTCGCTTCCTGGGCATCCAGCAAAGGGGAAAAAATCAAATATCGGTTACTCAAGAGAGGAGAATGAGCGTGAGGAAATGGCTGACTTCCCTGCTGTCGCTGGCACTGGTCTTTTCACTGGCCTTGCCGCAACAGGTGGATGCTTCTTCCAATTACGCCATCGAGGTGAACAAAAAGACCAACCAACTCACCTTGTATCGCAATGGGACGGTGGCAAAAACATATCCCGTCGCCACAGGACGGACCTCGTCCCTTACACCGGAGGGAACCTTTGAGATCATCATCAAGATCAACAAACCGGGATGGAAAGGAATCCCCGGCGGTGATCCCTCCAATCCCTTGGGCGAGCGCTGGCTGGGTCTCCAAGTGAATGGAGACAACGGACGCACCTACGGGATTCACGGTACCAACCGTCCCGAATCCATCGGGAGCCACGCGTCCATGGGCTGTGTCCGCATGTACAACGAAGATGTCATTGAACTGTACAACACCGTCCCGGCGGGGACCCTCGTTCGCATCCATAACGGGGACCAGAGCGGACCGCCTCAACCGAAACCGCCACAGGTGACCCCGGCAGACGGAAAAGTGGAGATTACCGTCTCCGTCGCCAATGTTCGTTCCCAGCCTTCCATGAACGGAACGGTGGTAGCCAAACGGAACAAGGGGACCCGCCTGACGTTAACCGGAATCGCCGGTGACTGGTACCGGGTGAAACTGGAAAACGGCTCCACCGCCTATGTCCATCACAGCGTCGCCAAACGGGTGACCGGCTCCGGACAGCAGCCGCCATCCGGCAGCCAGCTGACCGTTACGTCCAGCATGGCCAACATCCGGGAGCAACCCTCCACCCAGGCTCGGATCCTGCAACGGGTGCCCCAAGGCACCGTTCTCAACCGGACCGGCTCCACCGGCGACTGGCACCAGATCAAGCTGAAAAGCGGCCAGACCGCCTACATCCACAAAAGCGTCGTCCAATAACCTTCTCCTAGCGACCGGAACCCAAAACCCCCGCCACACCACAAGTGTGCGGGGGTTTTTCGTTAGAGCGATCACTTGGTTGGGCAAGAGCCATGATGGAACAGACGATCCCATGTATTCACTCAAAGCACTCTCAGAGCGTTAAAAGGCTGTGAAAAGCAACAGCATCCCGGATAGGATTAACAACGACGGCTTCAGATAGTGAAGAAAAATTGATTGTTTCGGCTGCTCCTTTGCTTTTTGAAAAAAGCCCCCCATTCCTAACGCCATAATACCGGCACCTGTCGCGGCGATGATATGAGGATCTAGGAGTGTCGACATATGATGTTCCTCTTTCCGAACTTATAGTCCTTCTCAAGGGGGCTTGTCACATGAATACCCATGGTATGTCAAACCACAAGCAAAGGGATAAAGCATTGATTATAAATCCTACTCTCACAAAAAACCCCGAGTACTCCATTATGAATACTTTAGTGCTAAACGGCTGAATAAACTTCCACCCAACCGAACCATCCTTCAACCATCCAAGCCGAAAACCAAAGGACGATGCCACCCGATGCAGCAGGGCTGCCACGTCTCCATGGCCGTAGGTGTAGTGGGAGATAGATTACTCAGCCAAAAGCCAATCTAGCCAAAATTCCAAGTCCACCTTAGTATTTGAATCCCTACAAAGAACCTCATTTAGCGCCATTTTTAAGCTCTGAAACTCTTGTACGGATAGCGGGTTCTTTTCCAGAGAAATTGGGTTTTCCCGACCCCTTGAGTACTCATTGATTACTTGAATAGCCTGTAAAAAAGCAATCAACGATGGAGCAATACAAACAGGTCCCCATTCTCCTTCTCCGTGAATAGCTGTATAAACAGGATATCCCGATTCGGATTGATCCGCAAAAACAGGGTCATCCAAAGATTCTTCGACTCCGATTACAATCCACGCAGGATTCCATCTACCATTTACTCCATCTTCTTTTTCCAAGTACAAAGACTGCAACGATTTCAATTCATCTAAGGCAAAAAAGCGGATACCTCCATACCCTATATACAGCGTTCCGGAAGGTAGCTTTTTCATCATTTATATTATATGATTCAATCTGATGATTCCTCCGAACTCTTTCAGCAGTTGCTAGATCCTCTTTTCTGACACGAAGTTTCTTCAACCAGTAAGCTTGGTAATCACTTAATCGAATTTGATTATTACCCTTCTCTCGATTCAACCCCTTTTCTGTAGAGAGCCTCTCGTAAACGTTTGTAGACCTTTATCTGATTACAGATCCATGCTAGATACGGAAACTGCGTTAATTCTCATCCGCTTCAACGATACATCTCTTCCAGTTGAAACCAACTCAATCTCAACCTTTACTAATCACTTTATCTCCGTTAGGAAGCTCAACAATTGTTGCCATAACATCAAACAAGCCGTCTCCTAAACTGGAGGAAAACGCGACTAAGTCATGATCTTCGAGTTTTCCTCCTTCCTCACTTTCGGTTAAAATTGTGTCGTGTACTCATACACCATAATATCTATCTAATTAGTTTTGAAATAGGTTCTAATTACTGCTATCTAATATACAAAATAAATTAAATATTAGCATTGTCGTATAATCTTATTTCCCACGGTTGATATGAAAATAACTCTAAATCCTCCCTTCCAGAAGTAGCCTGAGCAGCTAATTCAGCTTTTTGAAATGTCGGTAATAAATGATATTTATTCAAAAAAATACCCATTTTTTCGTACTCATCCTTCAAACCATTACACATAAACGAATGAAAAAAACCACCCTCATACCCTAAAATATCATAACCGGCAATCCTTCCACGCATATCTACTTCTATTTGTTTAGCTAAGGTGTGATAAACACCACCAGGATCAACATCATCATCTGACTTGTTTTCTTCTAATATGTTTTTAAGATGGTCTAAAGTAGTTCCAATCCCTATAATACGGGTATCTATATTTTTCAAAAATTCACTTTGGAAATCTATTGCTAACTTAAGACTATAAAAAACATTTGGCCATCCAATTTGCTCTGAATCAAATTTCTTTTCTACCCACTTCCGTAATAAAACTAATTCTCTACGGCTCTTTTGGGTTTTTTCCTCTATATCACTTAGTAACTCTCTATCATATCCAGCCCAAGAATAAGCCCATTCATCAGGGTAAGTGTCACATACACAATTACTCGCAGATATTATATCCTTTTTTTCAATAATAAAATATCCACCTAAATACATAACCATTTGTATTTACCCTCTCTTCATTATTTATACAGGCGAGGTAATCCTCGCCTGTATTTTTTAATACCCTCTTGGATATTCTCTTTTAAATGGCTTTCTTACAGAAGGCTTCTTTTGGAATCTCTTTCCCTTATACCTAGACCACTTTCTTTCTTTAATATTAGGGCGAGTTATTCCACCATGCGATTTACCTGATCCTCTAAACTGCTTACGCCATCTCCCTTTACTATCAAAAGTAGTATACTGGTCAATTTTACCGTTCTTATATTTTATCCTAGTGTGAGCACGCCCTTTAATCTCGATTCCTCCGACGATGTCCGCTACGAGATTCGGGAGGAAGGGAACACCACCTATCTGGACCTGAAGGCGGATGAAGAGTGGCTGAAGGATGACGAGCGGGAATATCCCGTGCGCATCGACCCTTCACTCGTCATTCAAGGAACCTACCAGCCTCACATCCCGGTTGGGATTTAAAACTGTCCAGCACGGAGGGAACGATTGAAATGAAAAACGACAAGGAAGTGTGGATACAACCAAAAAACGGTGAGAAAGAGATGATTCCTCTTTCCCGGACACCCCTTCCGCCATCTGAAATGGGCGAATCTGCTTCCCGCTATTTTGCTGCCGCGCATCCCTTCTTGGACAATTTGGCCACCAGCATTCTTTCCGATCAACCTTCCCCCACTCTGCCCACTTTTGAAGACGGGCACCGGATTCAAATCATCCTGGATTCGGTTCGACAATCTCATGAGACCGGAAAGCGAGTACATGTTTCCACTAATCAGGAACCAACCTCCGTATAAACACTATTGCATAGGCTCTCCAGGAAATACTCTTGAAACCCGTCCTAACGGCTCCTTTTCATGAGGAAGGAATCTCCCGCTTCCCAGTGGAAGGATCATACCAAACCCCACCGATACAGGAATGGCCTCAGATGGAATGGATCGATCTTTTTGCCTCCCTCGTTTTGCTGATCCTGTTGCTCCTGTATACCGGTCGGATGAGGGACTGATCGACATAAAAAACCCACCCAGGACCGATTCTTTATCGGTCCTGGGTGGGTTCCAGTTCTTTCTGTTTAACGAATGGCCAGCATCCGGTCCAGGGCGGTTTTGGACCAGCGAGTGGTCTCCGGATCGACGGAGACCTGGTTGATGATGTTTCCTTCCACCAGGCTCTCCAGCGCCCATAGGAGATGGGGACGGTCGATCCGGTTCATGGTGAGGCAGGGGCACATCGTCTGGCTCAACAGCTGAATGTGCTGTTCCGGGTGTTCGTTCGCAAGGCGCTGCACCAGGTTTACCTCGGTGCCGATGGCCCATTTGCTGCCGGCAGGAGCTTCCCGGATTTGACGGATGATGTAGCTGGTGGAACCGTCATAATCGGAAGCCTGCACCACTTCGAAGGTGCATTCGGGGTGGACGATCACTTTCGTTTCCGGATCCCGTTCACGGACGCGGTCAATCTGGTCGACGGTAAATTTGGTGTGGACGGAGCAGTGTCCTTTCCACAGCAGGACGCGCCAGTCGGCTTGGGGGCCTTTCACTTCTTCCCACTCTCCGCTCACCTGGTTCCAGACCGCCATCTGTTCCAGGGGGATGCCCATCGCGTAGGCGGTGTTGCGTCCCAAGTGCTGGTCGGGGAGGAACAGGATGCGCTTTTTCTGCTTAAAGGCCCATTCCAGCACGCCCTTGGCGTTGGTGGACGTACAGGTGGTGCCGCCGTGGCGGCCGACAAAGGATTTAATGGCCGCCGTGGAGTTGACGTAGGTGACGGGAACGATGGTGTCCCCTAGCTCCGCCTGCATCACTTCCCAGGCTTCTTCCAACTCGGCCAGATCCGCCATATCGGCCATGGAACAACCCGCTTTCATATCGGGCAGGATGACCGCCTGATCGTCGCCGGTCAGGATATCGGCGGACTCGGCCATAAAATGAACCCCGCAGAATACGATGTACTTCGCATGGGTCTGCTGCTGGGCGATCCGGGCCAGCTCCAGGGAATCGCCGGTAAAGTCGGCAAAGCGGATGACATCATCCCGTTGGTAGTGATGCCCCATAATGACCAAGTCGTTGCCCAGACGGGACTTGGCGGCGGCGATACGCGTATCGTATTCCGCATGGGGAAGGTTGCGGTACTTCTCCGGTAAAACCGACTCGGCAACAGGAGAAAGAATACTCATGAATTATGCCTCCTCTTGGATGAGTTCCAAACTGATGTCCAACGCTGGTGCGGAGTGGGTGAGCCATCCCAGGGAGATCGCATCTACCCCGGTCTCCGCCACGGATCGGGCCTGTTGGGGAGAGATGCCGCCGGAAGCTTCCGTCCATACTCTTCCCTTTGTCAACTGAACGGCTTGACGCAAGGTGGGTAGATCCATGTTGTCCAGCAGCAGCGCGTCCACCTCCAGGTCCAGCGCCTCCCGCACCTGATCCAACGTGTCCGCCTCCACTTCTACCTGAACCATGTGGCCGACGCGGCGGCGTACCCGTTGGACCGCTTCCCGCAGTCCTCCTGCAGCCACGATGTGGTTGTCCTTAATCATCACCCCGTGGCTGAGCCCAAATCGATGATTGGTCCCTCCCCCGGCCTGGACCGCGTATTTTTCCAGCATGCGCAGTCCCGGCGTCGTCTTGCGGGTGTCCAACACCCGGCAAGGAAGACCCTCCAGGGAATGAACCACACGCCGGGTGACCGTGGCGATTCCCGATAGGCGTTGAAGCAGATTGAGTGCTACCCGTTCCGCTGTCAGAATGGAGCGGCTGGGACCTTCCAATCGGACCAGCTCCGTCCCCGGTTCCACCGAACAGCCGTCTTCCACCACCGGAGTGAAGGCCACTTCCGGATCCCACTGGAAGAACACTTCCCGGGCCACCTCCAGGCCGGCGACCACTCCTTCTCCCTTGGCCACCAGCCTTCCCCGGCTCCGATGGGACGCGGGGATGAGCGTTTCCGTCGTCCAGTCGCCAAATCCGATGTCTTCGTTCAACGCCTCACGTACCAATCGCTGCAATTCCAACCGATTCACTCGCGGCCCCCCTTTGGTTGCTGCTCCGCCTCTTTGCCCATTCCGCTTTGGCTTCCGGGTAATCAGACCGATAATGGCCCCCCCGGCTCTCTTTCCGCCATAATGCGGCTTTTAAAATCAATTGTGAAACACAAATCATATTGTGACACTCCCAATCGGAGGACGGCGTCTCGTTCGCCAGACGCGTAAGCGCCTTCATCCCCTTTAGGAGGAGATCGTGATCGCGGACAATCCCCGCATGCTCCCACATGAGGCGTTGAAGCGCCTGTTTGCGGGAAGCCCGTACCTGTTCATGTTCGCACATGGAAGGGATCTCGGAAGACGCCTCCACCGGATGTCCCCCCCATGGCAGTTTGGCGGCTTTCACTGCTGTTCGGCGGGCGAAAACCGCCCCTTCCAACAGCGAATTGCTGGCCAACCGGTTGGCACCGTGCACCCCCGTGCAGGCCACCTCTCCTACCGCAAACAGGTGCGGGATCGATGTTTGTCCATCGGTGTCAGCGGCTACTCCTCCCATGAGAAAATGAGCCGCTGGGACCACCGGAATCGGCTCCCGGGCCGGATCCACGCCATGAGAGCGGCAAAGCCGGTCAATGGTGGGGAAACGGGTGGAAAAGCTGTGGAGGTGCCGGGCATCCAGGAACACTCGACTCCCCTTTCTCATTTCCCGATCGATCGCCCGTGAAACGACGTCTCTCGGTGCCAGGTCTCCCCAGCTGTGAACCCGGTCCATAAATGCGTCGCCCCGGTCGTTGATCAGACGGGCTCCTTCCCCGCGAACCGCTTCCGACACCAGGACCATCGGATTTTGTTCCACTGCCAGTGCCGTCGGGTGAAATTGTACCATTTCCATATCCATCAGACGCGCCCCCGCACGGTGGGCCATCGCCAGTCCGTCTCCCGTCACCACGGGATGATTGGTGGTGTAGCGGTAGACTTGTCCGCAACCTCCTGTGGCCAACACGACAGCCCGTGCCGGTAACACCCGAAGCGTTCCCTGTTGATCCAGCACTTGGACACCGGTACATATTCCTTTGTGGATAATCAGGTCCAGAACGGTCGTATGATCCAGCAGCTGAATCCGCGGATGAGCGGACACTCGCTGCAACAGGGCATCCACGATCGCTGCACCGGTGGCGTCGCCGCGAGCGTGCAAGATACGGGGAACGGAGTGGGATCCTTCCCGTGTCAACGCCCAACCGGCATCCCCATGATCAAAGGGGGTGCCGAGCCGCTGCAGGCGGGCGATGGCTTCCGGTCCCCCCTGGACCAGGATGTCAACCGCTTCCTGGGCGCAGAGGCCGGCTCCGGCGCGAATCGTGTCCCGGCTATGCAGTCCGGCACTGTCCCCCTCCCCGATGGCAGCTGCGATCCCTCCCTGAGCACGGGCAGTGTTGCCGGCATCGGACCGTCCTTTGGTCAGCACCGCCACCTCTCCCTGGCGGGCCAATTCCCATGCGGTGAGCAGGCCGGCAATACCCGATCCCACCACAATGAAGTCGGCATGGTTCATGTTTGTGATTCCTTTCACAAATCTGTAACATCAATTTACCCTTATTTTCGCAGGATCCGTGCATTTGTCAACCTCTACATCATTTATCTGAACAGCTTTTCACAAACTATCCCCTTTCACCCCATAAATCCGGTATAATGGAATCAACATTCACAAAGGCGGTCGATCCTCATGAACCCCCTCTACTTTGATCATGGAGCCACAACCCCTATTCGTTCGGAAGTACGATCAGCCATGGAGATCATCTGGAATGAAACCATTGGCAATCCCGGCAGCCTCCATGACGACGGCCAAAAAGCGGCGGACCGGGTGGAAGCGGCTCGCAGCCAAGCGGCTCAAGCCCTGGGGGCTTCGCCACGGGAGATTCTCTTTACGGGAGGCGGAACTGAATCCAACAATCTGGCCATCCTGGGAGCGGCCCGCCACCCGCGCAACAACGGACGTCATATCGTCACCACCGCCGTGGAGCACCCCTCCGTATTGCTCGCCTGCCGCGCTTTGGAAAAGGAGGGATTCCGCGTGACGGTTTTGCCGGTGGACCGGGATGGTTTGATCACCCCGCAGCAGGTGGAGCAGGCACTCACCCCCGATACGGTTCTGGTATCGGTAATGGCGGCCAATAACGAAGTGGGAACGATCCAGCCGATTGCTGCCATTGGAAAAATCTTGCGGGAACGAAACATTCTCTTCCATACCGATGCCGTGCAAGCAGTCGGAAAAATCCCCTTTTCCTTGAAGGAATGGGGTGTAGACCTTCTTTCGATCGGTGCCCATAAAATCGATGGACCCAAGGGGACCGGGCTCCTGTATGTGCGCAAAGGAGTGCGTCTGGCCCCGCTTATGCACGGCGGCGGGCAGGAGCGGGGACTTCGTCCCGGCACACTGAACACCGTCGGCATCGTTGGACTGGGTGTGGCGCTCACCTTGGCGTGTCAGGAAGTAAATACGGCAAATGAACGGTGGACACGCCTCCGCAACCACCTGTGGAACCGGATTCAATCGGAAATCGGGGGAGTGACGTTAAATGGTCACCCCGAACAGCGCTTGCCTCATAACCTGAATATCAGCTTTGACCGCGTGGAAGGTCAGGCGGTGATGCTGGAACTGAATCGATACGGCATCGCCATCTCCAGCGGATCCGCCTGCAGTGCCGGCAAACATGCCCCCTCCCATGTCCTATCCGCCATGGGGCGGCCGCCGGAAGAAGCGTACCAAAGCCTGCGAATCACCTTGGGCCGGGAAACCCGCCAGGAAGACGCGGATCGATTGGCCGATTGCTTAAAAGAAGTGATCACCTATCTTCGTTCATTGATACCAGGGGAATAAAACAGGAAAGAAAGATTCTTTATGATGGGTGGTGAATGTGATGGACCACATCGACCTTAAGATATTGGAACGGCTTCAAGAGGATGCCCGGCTTACATTCAGTCAGCTGGCAAGGGAGCTTCACCTCAGCCATCCCAGTGTGGCGGAACGGGTGCGGCGACTTCAGGATAAAGGCGTGATTGAAAAATTTACAGCACGGGTTCCGCCGCAAAAAGTAAACAGAAGCGTGCTGGTGATTATTCAAGTAGGAGAGATTAAAATCCCGTGTAAAGAATTTGAAAAAGAAATACAAGCGGAACCGGCAATCCTGGAGTGTCATCGTGTCACCGGTTCCATCAGTTATTTCATCAAAGCGGCAGTGCCTTCCATGAGCGAGTTGGAAAAATTGGTGGACAAACTGACTCCAATCAGCCGCGTCTACACATCGGTCGTGCTGTCTTCCCCCATTACATCCCGAACCTTGCTTCCCTTGCCGGTTGAAGCTGATCATAAAAGATAACCACGATGACCAAAACAGACATACCGAAAATGATCGGTATGTCTGTTGCAAAGGTCGGTTTATCGATATTCTTTTCGGGCCGCCAGATAAGACGGTTGATCGCGGCGGATCCAGTCAGGGTTGAGCCCTTTGAAAACAGATACAAAGTATACAAACAAATGAAACGAAACCACATAAACAATCGGTACGAAGATTTCAGGGCAATCCGCTACCGGAATCACCGGCTGTTTTTCCGAAGGAGATGACGAAGAAAGCAAAACAGGCAGGTGGATTTTTTCTGCTGCCCGCAGCAGTTCGTCCAAACGATCCCGGGCATTTCCAGGAACAGCGGTCACGATTAACAACGAGTCCGAATCGCACATGGGTAAATAACCGTGAAAGACTTGTTCAAAATCCAGCCCGAGCGCCGGAATATGACAGGTTTCCACCGCTTTTAATGCAATTTCCTCCGCCAAAGCGATACCGGGTCCGGAACCGGCTACAATCCATCGCCGGGTGCCATCAAACCGCTTCGCGGTTTCCTGAATCGATGCTTCTGCCTGTAATGCAGCTTCAATCATATCCGGCAATGAATCAATCCTTTCTATCTCTACAGGGCTGGCCTGCTTTTCGGCCAATCGGTGAACGAACAGCAAAGCCATGGTTGCCCCCAACGTATAACTGATCGTGTGAGCGAAGGACTTTTCCTGTTCGTACCCGGTAAACAAGACATAGTCGGCTTTTTTAGCGGCGGATCCGGAAGAAAGTCCGGTAATCACGATTACCGGAACCCCGTCTTTTTTAGCTTTCTCTAACAGTTCTAAAGCGAGATGAGTTTCACCGGAATGGGTGAAAAGAACAACGGCATCCTTTTTGTTCCATTTCCAGTGATGCAACAGTTCAAATGCGGGAACGGATTGTATCCGGTTCTTTTCCTGAAATACATGATGTGCGAAAAAACTACCCGCTTTCGCTGTATAGTAAGAAGTGCCGCATCCGGTAAAAAACACCCTTTTGGATAAAAGAAGCACTTGCGTAACCCTATCCAGGAGCGGGTCGTTCTGCATATCGTCCAACAAGGAACGGACATACGAAGGCTGCGATTGGATCTCTTCGTACATCCAATACGGGTGTGTATGACGGGTCTCCACTCGGAATCCCTCCTCTTATCGGGTCTGAAACTTGCTGCATTCGGGATAACGATCATGTAAGAGAGCTTTTAACTGGATGTTTTCATTTTGGAGAAAGAGCAGCTCTCTTCGCGAAGCCATCAATTCCTTCCAAAGGGACACTTCTTTCTCAGACAGAGGGAGAATCACCTCATGAAAAATCGCCCTCATCGCCTCTTCCGGTCGCGCATGCTGACCCCAAATATCTTCCATCATTTTCTTGAACAATGTCTCCTTGACCGGTTCCAGCCCCAATTCCTTCACCTCCCTGAACCCATCGGCAAAAATCGATCCCGGCATGGATGAAAGAGGGCGTCAAAAGGGATGTTACGGATAGGGAATCTTTGTTGCTCCGCAACCAATCCCGGGAAGATCCCTTCTCTTTACTTTATTCTGCATAAGTGAGGCAATCCTTTCTCTTTTTCGACTATATTCCAGCCGCCTTTGATCCCCTTTACAAATGAACGTACGGGTGAACCGCTTTTAGGTTCTTGCCTTTTTCAAATCGGTCAGGGGCCCATTCTTTCATTCCAGGAGAAATGTTTCCAGTAAGAATGTATTCCGCCACATTTCTGCCAACCGCTGGGGCAATCTTAAAGCCGCCGCCACTAAAGCCGGTTGCCACCACCACATTTTTGTGTCCCGAAACAGAACCGATCATAGGGTGTTGATCCGGAGTGTAACCGTCAAAACTAAGCCTGCTTCCCGATATGGCGGACACATGAGGGAAGCGGTGCCGGATATTTTGTTTCGCTTTTATCATCTCGCTGTAACCGGCAGCCTCCTGCTTATTTACGAAGGGATTTTCCTGATCTAACTTTAATCCGACCAACAATTGGTTCGGTCCATTACTTCGGTAATAGGTACCCAGCGAATCATCCACTGTTGTCCAGATAGGAGTGCTTCCTCCGCCACACCAATCCAGTAGACAAACACCAATGGCTCTGGAAGTGATCGGCAATTTCACATCCAGTTCATCCAGCAAACCCTTTACCCAAGTGTTTCCGCACAAAATGACATGATCGGCAAATAAAGGGCCGGTATTGGTGTGGATCCCACAGACATTTCCCTGTTCGATCAGCAAACGCTCCACTCTGGTCCCTTCCATTACCTTTAGCCCCAACTGCTGCGCCCGGGTTATAAAGCCCAGGGTCGCAGCCACAGGATCGGCATATCCACCACCGGGTTCATATGCTACACCACCGATTCGCTCCGTGGAACAAAAAGGCTGCCATTGTTTATATTCTTCCGGGGTTAACATCCAAACCGGAATGCCTTCCCTCTCCATTTCAGCCACATTCCGCTGCATAGAGTCCACTTGTTCCGGACCCACGATCATGGCAAAACCCGTTACCCGGAAGCCGCAACTTCCCCCGATCACTTCAGGCCAATAGGCATAAGTGTAATAACTCTCCCAGGCAAGTTTCATTTGAGACGGATGAGTATGGTGCATCCGGATTAAACCACCGGACATGCGAGTGGCCCCCACCCCTGGAAGGCGGTGCTGTTCACATAATACAACCTTTGAAATCCCGCTGTTTAACAAATGATAAGCGATACTCGCACCGGTGATCCCACCACCAATGACAAGCACCTCCGCATGTCTGTTAGCCAAGACGATCCCCCGTTTCCGCCACACTTTCCGCGAAAAGAGAGACTGCGTGATGCAGCTCCTGCTCGGTAACCACTAAGGGGGGAATCCATCGGATCACATGATCATGGGTGCCGCAAGTAAGGAGAAGTAACCCTTTCTCTAAGCAACGTCGGCGTATCTCACTTGCTTTTTTTCCATCGGGCTTCCCATTTCCATCCCGGAATTCACACCCCACCATCAGTCCCAAACCGCGCACCTCAACGAGACTGGGATGGGTTCGTGTCACTGCTTGAAGCAAATGCACCAACTGCCTACCCGCTTTCGCAGATCGTTCCACCAGATGTTCGTCGTGAATCACTCGTATGGTTTCCGCTGCAGCTGCACATGCCAAGGGGTTCCCTCCATATGTTCCACCGTGGGACCCCTGAATCCACTTCTCCATCCGCTCCCGGCTGGATGCAATTCCACTTAACGGCAATCCGGAAGCCATCCCTTTAGCCATAATGAGGATGTCCGGTAAAATGCGGAAATGCTCAAAGGCGAAAAAGGTTCCTGTCCGGCCAAAACCGCTCTGCACTTCATCCAGGATTAGTAAAATCCCGTGCTGATCACAAATACTTCGCAATCCTTGCAGAAAAGTGGCTGATGGAACCATATATCCTCCCTCTCCAAGCACCGGTTCCACAATCATAGCAGCGGTTTCCGCAGGGGCTGTCTGAGTGAACAATAATTGTTCCAACGCCTCCAGACACCGTTCGGTCTCTTCCTCTGAAGAGGGAAAGGGGGCCACGATCACTCCCGGCATTAACGGTTGGTAGTGAAGGCGATAAATGCGTTTGGCGGTTGTAACAGACATGGCTCCCACCGTACGACCGTGGTACCCCCCTTGAAAACAGATGAGATTGGTCCGCCCTGTGGCATGCCGCGCCAACTTGATTGCACTCTCGACCGCCTCACTTCCACTATTGGAAAAGAAAAAGCTGTTCAAGGAAGAGGGGACCACTTGACGAAGCTCTGTCACAAGATCCTGCATCGGCTTGTGGTAGAAGATAGTAGCCTGGCCGTGGAGCAGTTTTTCTGCTTGGTTTTGAATCGCTTTTACTACCCTGGGATGACAATGACCTGTATTGGTCACACCGATTCCCGAGGTGAAATCCAGATAACGATCTCCATTTTGATCTATCAAGGCAGCTCCCATTCCACGATCTGCCATAATATCGCTAAAATGGGGCCATACCGGTGACAAATAATCTTTCCAATCCGCTTGGCTGACTAGTTCTTTCATTTTCCCGCCCCCTGTACCACTTCTTTATGACAGGATTCTTTTAACGTCTCGTAAATCCGCTGTGCTTTCAGGGCCATCATACTAAAGGAGGTAGAGTCACTGATCCCATGGGTTCGTTCCGTCAGCCCGTTAATAAATAATCTGGATTTGAACGCTGCCGTCGTTTGAATGCGGTAATCACGCGTGATCTTTAGGCACCCCGCCTCATCCTTCAACAGATATTCTTCTAAAGGGTTTAGGATTGCAGGCATCTTTGGCTCCTTAAACCCTGTACATAAAATGATCGTGTCTGCGGAAACGGTGCGTGTTTGTTGCGTATATATATCTTCCAACGTCAGGTGATAACGACTGTCTTCCCGCTTTATATCCACCACTTGTGTACATCGAGTAATATGAAGCCGGTTCCTTCCCTGTACACGATCTTCATATACCTTCCAGTAAAGATCCCGGCTTACGTCATAATCCACCACCGAATAGTTGGTATACTTCATCTTTTCAAACAACTTATCTCTGTTCTCTTGGCTCAAGTGATAAAAATAATCGGTAAATTCGGGGAAAAAGACTTCATTACTAAAATGACCCGTATCCATCAGCTGAAAGCCGACGTTTCGATTAATCGAATAAATGGAAGCGGTCGGATAACGATCCCTCAAACTTAAGATGACCTCAATGGCATTTTGACCCGAGCCAACAACAACAAACGTATGGTCATCCCGAGAATGATGAGCGGACAACCGTTGAAGAAATTGATGCGAATGAAATACATTCTCTCCCAGATAAGCTCGATACAGGTCCGGAATATGAGGGATGCGTCCCACATTAACAGCCATATCCCGCGTCTGAAACATCTGTGTTCGTCCGGTCTCCAACTCTCGAACCCATACGTTTAAATACTGAACGGCAGATGCCGATACGACCGGCTCCACTTCCAATACTTCATGACGATAACGAACATGCTCGGTTAACTGTTGTGCACACCAATTGACATAGTCGGACCATTCGATCCGTCCCGCCACACCCCCTAAGTGTCCAAAAGCGAACAAACGGTTTTTCTCCACCAGGTAATTAGGGAAAGTGAAACGGCTGCGGGGATTACGCGGCGTGGCAAAATCACGTAAAAAATGATGTTGAATGTCGGTACCGGATAGGAGCATATTCGGTTGCCAGGAAGAATCGGCTGCTTTTTCAAAAAATAATCGGTCCATTTGATGCTGCCCTGTTTCCTCCTCGTCGTCCGCCATGACGGCAGCCAAAGCGATTCCCGCCGGACCAAAACCGACACCGATCAGATCATAAGTAGGTTGGATATTATTTTCTCGCATAGTGATACCCCCAATCAGATTTCAAGTGGAATCACACACCGTTCCAATAAATGAAATCCGCCTTTTTTTACTTCCCACACTCCAAGAGAGCACTCCTCCCAGTCTCCCTGTTCGTCAAATACCACCTCACCCAATAAACTGTCCCATTTGTTGGCGGAGATTAGCTGCAGCAGCCCCTCCTCCCCCTTCTTTCTTTTTTCCACTGCCTGTAACAGAATCTCTGTTGCTGCGTAGGTAGCCGCCGCATAGTAACCTGGATTGTCATGATTGATCCGTTGATAGTCGTCGATAAATGGGGCCGTTTTGCGGCTATACTTTGGCGGCAGAAAACCCATAACCCATACGACACCGCAATCTCTTTCTATCTGTTGAAGAAACTGCGGGTTTAACGCATCATCCCCAAAGAGAAGCGGAAGATGACTTCCTTGGCTGGTAAAGGTATCAGCCAAATCTCCCGCCACATGACTCCGCCCCCCAAACAAGACCGCTTGATAACGCTTCTCCCATTTTCTTGTGATTAACTTCTTTTCCGAAGGATCCATTTGATGGGACCACGTCACCCGAGTAAGCGGCCCCAAGCTTTGTTGATCGAGAAAAATATCGACATAATCCATCAGTCGTCGCCCATAGAGACTACCATCATCCACCAATATCACACGGCTTGAGGAGAAACGATCCGAAACCCACTTTGCCATTAACCGAGCCAATTGTTCATCTTGAGCGCACAATCGAAAGACGTGGGGCCATTTGCTCAAATCAGGATGAGTAGCGGCGGGAACCATCAAGGGAATTCCCGCCTCCTGATAAATCGGAGCCGCCGCGATCGCACATTCACTGCTGAAATGTCCTACCACACCGTCCACCTTCTCAGCTGTCAAATCACGAGCCACTTTAGGGGCCAACCGTCCATCTGCTTGTTCGTCTCCGAAATAAACGCGAATGCTTGTCCCCTTTCGAAGCTCCCAGTGGCGAACTGCCAGCAAAGCTCCCCACTTCAATTGCGGCGTGTGCGCCGTACGCGTTCCGGAAAACGCACCTGCAATACCCAGTTTCACCGTTTTCACCCCACTTTCGCACCACCTGGTGTTTTGGTATACAGCTGTGTCAACTGTTTCTCATCCACCTTGGAGAAAAAGGGATCCCGGGGAACCTGAGGGGTCAACAATACCCGATCCTTAAACAAGTCCCGCCACAAGAAATCGCGGGTGTTTGGTTCTTCTCCCAGAGCGTCACGAAGAGATCGGGAAAAGCCGGGCATGAACGGAGCAGCGATTACCGACAATGTTCTGGCAGCTTCCAGGTTGGTTGCCAAATCGGAAAGACGATTGGTGTAAGATTTGCAGATATGGTGGTAATGTGAAATGGCTTCTGTGGCATAGAGGGTTATTTCACGTGCAGCTTCTCGTAAGGAGAACGTATCTTCACTCAAATAGCGGGAAACCGTCTTTATGACATACAGGGTGTATTCCTGTAAACGTAAGGAATGAGGGTGAATAACACGATTCCTTGACAGACTGAGATCGACCGTCCCCAGTTTGGCAGACTGTCTGAGAAGGCTTAACAACCATGGATTCCACTTCTCCACCAAGGTTTTATTAACCAAGTCCCGAAACTGTACGGTACTGAAATTGGTCTGCTCCTGTTCAGGGGCCGTTAGACATAGATAAAAACGAACGGCGCTGGGGTCCATTTTCGTGAAAATATCTTCTCCCCAAATGGCGTGACGACGACTGGTGGAAATTTTCCGATTATCCAAACGATAAAATTCATTCGTGATCATCGTGTGGGGGAGCATATATCGATCCTGGGCTTTTAACATAGCAGGATAGAGCAACCCGTGAGAAAAGCCGCAATCAAAGCCAAGGAAGCCTACCCACTTTGTATCCTCCGATTCCCAAAATGCTTTCCATCGCTCCGGCTTTCCCATGGCTTCGGCCCAATCGCGGGTGGCACTGATATATCCAGCGGCCCCTCCATACCAGGTGTCTAACACCTGCTCCTCCATTTCTTCGAGGGGAACCGGAATTCCCAATGGAAACAAACGGCTGACCGGAACCTTTTCCACGGTGTTTAACAACTGCTTGCATAATTGTTGAAGACGTGGCCGCCAGCTTCTCTTTTTGGAATAATACGATTCCAACTCCCTTTTCCAATCCGCAAGTCGAAAAAAGGCGCGTTTTTCGTATCGAATGGCGAGGGTTTGTCCGCATTGTGTACAGTGGGCATCCTTTAATTTGCCTGGCTCCTGGGGAAAGCCGCAACTTTCACAATAGGTCGCGTCAGAGGGGTCTCCACAATAGTGGCAATGGCCGCGAACCAACCCCTCATAACAATGGAATCGGCAATGTTCACAATAATATGTTGCTACTGTTTCAATTTTAATACTTCCTTGCCGGTAAAGATCTTGAAAGAAAGATTGCATCACCTCACGATGGGTTTCACCTGACCTGGGGATAAAAAAATGATCGGGATGCATCTCACTTAAGCGTAGCGTCTTCTGCATGGAGCGAGTAAAGCGATCGGCTGTCGATTGCGCTGTCTCTCCATTCTCCAAAGCGGTTCTCTGTACGTATTCCTGATAATCGTCGGTATAGGAGAGGTAGAGTACATCATGGCCTTCCAGGCGTCTAAACCGGGAAAAAACATCCGCACCCAGAAACGGGCCAGCCAAATGGCCAATATGCAGATCACCGTTGGGCGTCGGTGGAGCTGCTGTGACCAGATATCGTTGTGTGGATCCCATCGTATGCACCCTCCTTTTTAAATACTGTAGTCCTCAGCCGTCTGAATTTGGTTTTGTTTATCCCACCACCATACGGAGAAAAATTCCAGATCTTCGCCGCCTATATTGATAATGCTGTGTTCGGTATGCGGTTCAAAATAGATCACATCCCCTGTTTTTACCACATCCTTCTCATGATCCGTCACCACTTGTCCGGTACCCTTTACAATAATAAACGTCTCTTTTTCTTCATGACTGTGCGGGGTTGATTGTTGTCCAGGCGGCAAGACACACCATGCTCCTTCAAACGGTGGTGTAACAACCTGCTTCCAGGGAAAGGTGCGCTGTGCATATAGATTGTACTCAAATCCCAAATTTTCTCGATCCAAGCGTTGAATTTTCATATATTCATCCTCCTTTCATCTGTAAGCAATGTACCAAAACTGGGGAACCTTTGCGTTTGCGATCTGGTCGTCTTATCCGGTAAGAAAAACGAGCAGGCCAGGTTAAAGTCCCTAACGGTCATTCAATATACAAATAATTATGAACAAAAAAACCCGAGAATCGGGTTATAACATCACACCGTATCGCAGCTTCTCTTTGATTGAATACAACAAATTCTCTGTATTCTTTAGACGGTCCGCTTTATCCATCACCCGGAATAGGCTATAGGCCAAGGTAGCGTACTCCAGGGCAGCTCCCACTTTGTTTAAGTTGTACTGTGAAAAGCTGAGCTGATAATACAGCTCCCCTAATAAATAGAGGGTTCGTTCCCGTTTGCAGTATTTGATGGCTAGTTCGATGCGTTCGATTGCCTCTTGATATTTTCCCAAACAGTCTAGTGCGAGCCCCATGTTGTATAGAATTCGAATGTAGATGAGAGGATTTTTTTTTTCTGATAGACGCTTAAACTCCGCCAGGCACGTTTCGTATCTTCGTATTGCCTCTCGAATCATGCCTGTTTCCAATAATATATTTGCTTGGGTGATCATTATCTCCACATCGATCTCCGTGATTGATAATGCTGACGTCTTCATGCTTATAGCATATTGCAAAGCTTTACTCGCAGAAACATCATCTTGGTCCAGATAATAGAAGATTATTCCTTTATGCCACCATAAAAATTTTTGTTCGTGGGGATCTTGAAAACATGGATTTTCAATCGCTTCCTCCACAAGCGTTCTCACTTCTTCATATCGTTTTTCATGGACCATATCCCGAATGGTCTCTTTGGTAGTCAATATGTAACTATCATCCACATCATGTCTTCTACTGAAAAAATAATTCATGGTGACCCCGCACTTTCTGCTGATCGCGTACAAAATATCGACGCATGGAACATTCTTTCCGCTTTCAATTCTGCTGATCTCCGCTTGGGTACAAATGCCTTCCGCCAATTGCTTTTGAGTCATTCCCAATCGCAACCGAAGATCCTTAATAACCGGACCCAAACTTAGCTCCTGCATGGATGACCCCTCCTAAAGGAAAACGGAATGGAAATACATTATTGCATAAAATTATTAAAATGAGGAGGATCGCTGTATTTTTTTATAACGAAAGGGGTTGCAACTCGATTATCAAAAATTATGTTATTTTCAATTTACTGTATACTCTTAAACAAACCCGAAAGATCAGGAGGAATGAAACATTCACGATTTCCTATATTTCGTTTTTATGCATTTACTTTATCAACGCACCTATGAGACCGATCGAGAAAGTCCCGTATCGTTACCGCTTGAAAATTAACCGATACCCATAGGGAGGTCTATTGATGGGACAAGGTGCTGGATTACTTACAATCATGCGATCCGATATTCGGGCAGTATTTGATAATGACCCTGCAGCCCGCTCGTTACCGGAGGTGATATTCACATACTCCGGATTGCATGCGATCTGGCTTCACCGCATCGCCCATATTCTACATAGAAATAAGTACTTCTTTTTGGCAAGAGCACTATCACAACTAGCCCGTTTTGCCACAGGTATTGAAATCCATCCCGGTGCTGTAATTGGAAAAGGGTTCTTCATCGATCATGGGATGGGGGTCGTCATTGGGGAAACATGTGAAATCGGCGATTATGTCACGCTTTATCAAGGTGTGACACTGGGGGGAACCGGAAAAGAAAGAGGGAAAAGACATCCAACCATTCACCATCATGTGTTGATATCTGCAGGTGCCAAAATACTAGGTGCCATCACGGTAGGTGCAAACGCAAAAATCGGTGCCGGATCGGTTGTCTTAAAAGATGTCCCTGAAAACTCTACTGTTGTAGGAATCCCAGGTAAAGTTGTCATCAAAGACGGAAAATCTGTAAAACAACCGTTAGACCATACCCATTTACCAGACCCCGTCACTCAAGCATTTCGAAAAACAGAACGTGAATTATGGTTGCTATGGGTAAGCATGCATAAGATTCATCACCAGTTAAATGAATCGAAAAAGGAAAAGCCGAAAGTAAACTAAAAAACCGGGATCGGCTATATAGCCGATCCCGGTTTTAGTGTTTTTATGTCGTGAGTGCGGATGGTTTCTTATCTCGATCCCGCTGGGCGGAATCTGGTAAAAAGTAGGTGAGAATCACCGCTCCTATCAGTAAAATGGAAGAAAAGACAAACGCCGCCTCATAACTTCCGGTTCGATCAAACAACCAACCCGGAATATAAGCACCCAAAGCCGATCCCACTTGATGAGCAAAGGAAAGCCATCCTAACACCAAACCCACATTTACCGATTGAAAGAGTCTGGTGGCCGTTAGTGTAGTGGGGGCTACGGTGGAGAAATCCACCAACCCGAACAAAACAGAAAAAACAAGCAACATCTGGGGTTGGTGTGTGTAAACCAATAAAAACACCGTTATGGCCCGGACCGCATATAAGGTAAACAGCATCCAGCGATTATTCCAGTAATCCGCAAAGTGTCCTGAAGCCAGCGTTCCGATGATGTTGAATATAGCGAGCAGACTCACAGCCGCGCCGGCGGTGGCAGCCGAAAACCCATGATTATGCGCAAATGGAACCAAGTGCGTATCCATCAGGCCTGTAGTAGTAAAACCACAAACAAAATAAGGGATCAGTAGACACCAAAACCCCCGATGCTTCCAATATGTAACGGGTGTGACAACGGATCCATCCCCTTTGTTCAGCGAGGACTTCTCTGACATTCCTCCATATGGTTCCATCCCCAGATCGGCAGGTTTGTCTTTTAAAAATATAAGTAGCAGCGGAAAAGCGAAAACAATCAATATACCTGCCAGTACCAAAGATGCAACGGGCCAGCCCCATGTTTGGATCAACACGATTGCGAGGGGGACGATAAAAAATTGACCCGCTCCGAAACCGGCCGTAATCATCCCCAGCGCTAACCCCCGTTTTCGGTTAAACCAACGGGTAACGGCCACAGATGCAGCCACGCTGGATGCTCCACCAAACCCGATGGAAGCAAGGATGCCAAACCATAACCACAGTTCCAAATAAGTGGAAGCGGTAAGGGTTAATGCCACTCCAGTCCCAGCAATCAGCGCGCTGTAAGAAAGAACTTTTCGGACGCCCCATTTATCGATTGCCTTTCCTATAAGCGGCTGTGTGATGCCATAGACGACGAAGCTCAACGTTCCTACAAACGAGATCGCTCCTCTGCTTGTCCCGAAATACTCCTCCCACGGTACGATGAAGGCACCAAAGGATAATCTTGCCCCTTGCACGGTCAACAGTGCGAAAAAGGAAAAGAATAAAATAAACCAGCCGTAGTGAATTTTTTTCATCGGGATCTCCTCCTCATCCATCCAATTTACAGAGTAGAGGATATCGATCCATTTTTAAATATAAAATTGAATCATATTTTCTTTTTACCATTTATAATCAATGAATAAATGGGATAATAGTTTCAATATGAAAACAAGAGGGAAAGAAATCGTTCTTGGATGCGGCGGGAATTCTTTTCCGTCAACACCCAACATCCCTCCCGCTACCTCCTTTACAGTGATATAATACGGATATAGAAAAATGGTAGAAAGCGTTTTTGAAATGATTCATGGTGCTATATGCAGAAATCGAAGTACTTTTTACAGACGAACCGGAAATCGGGTAACCGCTCGAGCATACCCCGTTTAGTTAGGCAGCTGTCAGCCTGCTTTTAGTCACACCACTTGAAGGAGGGGGCTACGGCGCTTCCAGGGAGTTACAAACCTATCGTCGCCAGAAGAAAGTTCCTTTCAAGTGCTTTAACCGTGGGTAGCTGTCCCTTTACTTATCTGTTACACTAGTACTGAATGCAGACAGATGACAGCTTCAAACGAAAGGAGGGAAATAAATGAAGTTGCGTGGGCAGGTGCAACGCAGAAAAGCCCGAATTCGCAAAGCTGCGTTTTTCAGCTTTGTCGGCAGCCTGGTTCTGACAGGTTTTATCACCCCTCCGATCGTCCAAGCCCCTCAAGGATATAAACCGGATCTGTCGATGGAAGAAAACCGATCCAACGAACGGACCCATCCGGAAAAGCCAGGGGTGCAATTGTCACGGGAAAAGACACAGGAAAACCTTGAGGCGGAACCGACCGATCAACCGAAAAACTCCTGGTATGCGCTAAAACAGGACGAACAGCAAACAATCGAGCCAGTACATACGGCCACTGACACCCAACAAAACTGGAGTCGACCCCGGTCGAATGAGTCCGTCACAAAGGAAGAAGAACCGGCTGTCACTTCCGTTCCTACTCAATCTCCCGCGGATGAAGATGAACAAAACGCCAACCAGCCGGGAACCGGCCCCGATGATCAACCCCGGGAACCGGAAAACGAGGAAGAACGATCCCCGGAGGATGGAAAGGATGATCCCTCCAGTCCGGATGAGCCGACCGAACCTGGTGAGGGAGAAGAACCGGTGGAACCCGGGGAAGGAAACGATGAGCCGAAAGATGGGGATGAATCTGACGGAGACGACCGTGATGAGAGGAATCCGTATAACACCTTGAAAGAATGGTTGATCCAGACAAAGGAATCCGATCTCGCTTCTTGATGGCATCCGTCCGACACACCCCGTGAACCCGCAGGTTTACGGGATTTTTTTATTCAAAATCGATCGCTTCGAGTGCAGTCGGCCCATCGATGAAAAGGATCACCGGTTTATGGAAAAACCGTAGTGGGCAAGTTGATAGAACGGCACATCGATGGAGGAGGTTCAAGAGCATGCCCCAGTCCAAGCCATTTCGTATCGGTTATGCCATCCTATTGATCCTGTCGATCATTTATGTGGGAACGTTGGTGGACTTCATTTTTCACCCTGTGGTCGTCCTGTTTCAGACCTTGTTTTTCCCGTTCTTGGTCGCTGGAGTCCTTTATTACCTTTTCCGTCCGGTGGTGAACCTGCTCCACCGAAAAAAGGTACCGAAAGTGGTCTCCATCCTGGTGATCTACCTCGTGTTTATCGGACTGATCACCCTCTTGGTGCTGCTGATCGGTCCCCCGCTACAAGAACAGATCGACTTGCTGATCGACAATCTGCCGAACCTGGCTATCAAAGTGACAGAGAAGCTGGTAGCTTTGGAGGAGCATCCCTGGGTCCAGGGATATTTGGAACAAAACAGTCTGGAGGACCTCTCCAACCAGGCCGTCCAGTATCTGACCGACATTATCACCGCCATCGTAACCAATGTGGCCGGTTTTGTCGGAGTGATCGCCAGCATCGTGATCGCTTTTATCACGGTTCCCTTCATTCTGTTTTACATGCTGAAGGAAGGGGAAAAAGCCCCGAAACAATTGCTGCGCTTCTTCCCTGCCTCTCAGCGGACCGAGGGACGCAAAATTTTGTCGGCGATGGATACCGCCCTCAGCTCCTATATCCAGGGCCAAATTATCGTCAGCATCTGTGTCGGTGTGCTTATCTATATCGGCTATTTGATCATCGGCTTGGAATACGCGTTGCTGTTGGCTTTTATAGCTTTGTTCACCAACTTTATTCCGTTTTTGGGACCGATTATCGGTACCATCCCGGCGATTATCGTCGCCTTCATCGAATCTCCCATCATGGCGCTCTGGGCCATATTAGTCACTCTGATCGCCCAACAGATCGAATCCAACCTGATTTCCCCTCAAGTGATGGGCCGTCGTCTCTCCATCCATCCTTTGACCATCATCTCGCTCCTGTTGGTGGCGGGAAGCCTCGTCGGCTTCCTCGGTCTGCTGTTGGCGGTTCCCACTTATGCCGTTCTTAAAGTGGTGGTCAGCCACACCTACCGTCTGATCAAATTGCGTTACAAACGCGGAGAAGAAGCCGCAACTACAGAGTAAAGGATCCCCACCCCTCATGCTGAGCGGGGTGGGGATTTTTTCACCACTTCTCGATCTTCGGATTCGTTCTGCGGGAGAAATCGACCCCCGTCTGCAATGGGAGCGAAGTCGGAAAACCAGGCCGACCGACTGATCTACGTAATAGGTCAAGAAAACAATCGGGGTGATCGGGTGGGGGATCGATCGTTATTTGGCCAATTCATAGATAGCCTGGGCATAGATGGCCGCAGCACGAATGAGATCATCGACGCGGATGTACTCATCCTTTTGATGGGCCCGTTCTTCATGGCCGGGAAAAAGAGGACCGAAGCAAACCCCGGGCTTTAAGGCACGGGCGTATGTGGCACCCCCGATGGCCATCGGTTTCGCCGGTTGGCCAGTCTGCTCTTCGTAAACACGAAGCAGCGTTTTTACCAAAGGATGATCCGGATCCACATGATTCGGTGCTTTGTGATCTACTTCCGTAACCGTCAGTCCATATGAGGTAACCCGTTCGTCCACCTGACGGCAAATCCAGTCATGATCGCCGTCAACAGGATAACGAATGTTCAACTGTGCCCACTGCCCCTCACCCGGCTCGTATCGGAAAACGCCTCCGTTGACAGTAAGAGGACCCGTGATATCGTCGGACTGTGCGATTCCCAGCTTCTCACCGAAAAAGCTGTCCACCAGATAATTTCGAATGAACGCCACATAGCGGCTGCCGACCTCATCCAGTGGAAGGTCTCCCAGGAACTCCGCCAGATGGTACGCGGCGTTTAGGCCTTGATCCGGCTCGGAACCGTGATGGGACACCCCTTCCATCACCAGGGTGAGATAATCGTCGGCTTCTTCCGCATAACCGCGGATTCGATGGGTCAAGAGATAATCCTGATAGCGCTCCTTCAGCTCAAACACATCCCCGTCCCCAGCGAGACGGGCACCCGCCGCATCGGGAACCATGTTGGGGCGTTGACCCGCCTCAAACCGGGACAGAACCCAGCTGTCACCGGATGTCTCCACTTGAGGAGCCGATCCCGAAAGCGTCAGGTCGATCAACCCTTTTTCTGCATGAATGAGAGGAAAGTCGGCATCAGGGGTGAAACCCATATCCGGCATCTGTTCCCGTTCAAAGTAAACCTTCATATCTTTCCACTGGGATTCCTCATCCGTTCCCAGGATCAGCCGTACCCGTCTGGACAACGGCAAGCCCGATTCCTTCACCAGCTTCAAAGCGAAATAGGCCGCCATGGCCGGCCCTTTGTCATCCTGAGCCCCCCGGGCGTAAAACTTTCCGTCCCGAATTTCCGGTGAAAAAGGAGGACTCGTCCATCCATCCCCTGCAGGAACCACATCCAGGTGAGCCAATACCCCCACCAGTTCCTCCCCTTCTCCATACTGGATATGACCGGCGTAGCCGTCCACGTTTTTTGTCTCAAAACCGTCCGTTTTGCCCAGATCCAGCATATAGTCCAGGGCTGTTGCGATCGCTTCACCAAAGGGAGCCCCTTCCCGGGCGGTGGACTCATCCCGGATACTTTCAATCGCACACAACTGTGTCAAATGATGAATCAGGCTCTCCCGCCTTTTTTCCATCTCTGCCTGCCAATCGAACCTCAAACACGTCTCCTCCTTCACCACTGTCAGTATCCAAACTGTCGTCCCGCGGGCAACAACCCGTCCGTATCGCATGCCGAAGGACAACCGGCCATTTTCTTATGTATGAAAACAGGGCGTGTCACCATTATACTACCCCGTAAAACCAGGGAACAATGGATGGGATCACCCAAGACCCCTATACACTTGAAAAAACCGGCACGCCAGATTGGTTCGTACCGGCTTCATCTTTTAGTCAAACACGGAGACCATCCCCGTATCCTGTGGCTTCCGATTCTTTCAAGGCGGCCAGCAGTTCATCATGGACTGCGCCGTTGGTGGCGACAATGTGCCGCACTCCGATGTCATAGGGACGGCCCAGGGTATCACTGACACGTCCACCCGCCTCTCGGATCAGCAGCGATCCGGCGGCCAGGTCCCATGCGTTTAGATCCAGCTCCCAAAAACCGCTTAGCCGGCCCGACGCCACATAGGCGAGATGAAGAGCCGCAGCCCCCCCTGCCCGGATATTGCGACAGCGGGGGGACAGGTGGAGGATCCCCTTTACATTGACACGGCGCGCACCCTTGGCACCGGCGGGAAAACCGGTGGCGACCAAGCTGTGGGACAGTTCTTGTTCCGCGGATACGCAAATGGGCCGTCCGTTAAGATATGCCCCCTTCCCCTTCTCCGCTGTAAACAACTCGTCCCGCAGCGGATCATAAACCACCCCTGCCACCAGCTCCTCCCGCCGGGACAGCCCGATGGAAACACAGAAAAAGGGAAAACCATGTACAAAATTGGTGGTGCCGTCGATGGGATCCACCATCCATAAGTGCTCGTGGACACGGTGTTCTTCCAGCGCAGCTTTGGATGCTTCCACTCCGGCTTCCACTCCCTCTTCCCCCAGAATGGCATGATCGGGGTGAGCGGACAACAGCACATCCCGGATCCGCTCTTCTGCCGCCTGGTCCACTTCCGTCACCAGATCGTGCACCGACGATTTCTCTTTTACTTCTTTGGCTTCATAGGTATGACGCCGGATCAGTTCCCCGGCTTCCCGGGCGGCACGGATCGCGGTCTTCAAATAAGACAACGGGCTTTCCCTCCTTAACTTACACGCCTCCACTATATCATGCAGGAAACAGGCCCGCCAAAACCGTTCCCGGCTGTTTACTCGACGGATTTCTCATCCTTGGCGAGAAAAATCGCGTCCTCTTCCTCATAAAAAAGAGCGAACAACCCGATTTTTCGTTGCAGCCGTTCCATCTCCAGTTTCCAAAAAACCAGATCGGCTGTAATCCGCTCTACCGTCTGCCAATCCCCGCGACCAGCCGCCTCGGCCAGGCGCTGTTTGCCTTCACGGATCGATTCCCACATACGGATGGCCCGTTGTTGCTCTTCGTGAATCGCTTTCACTCTGTTCCCCCTTTTGTACAACGCGTGAAGCTCGGAGTCGTAACCTCTACCAGTCTAGGGGGAAAGAAGCGAAAGGGCAATAGGACAAAAGGGCGATCCAAAACCAGCGCAAATACCCGTTCACATCGTCATGCCGCGCTGCTTCAGTCGGATCCGAGGAGTGACAGTGATCTTCGCTTTTGAAAAGGCTTTCCCCCAATCGGTCTGCACCTCTTTCCAGGTGTCGTACCGGTATGCTTTTGCATAGATTCCCAATCCGAAGGGGTCCAGCTCGTTACGTTGCAAGCGATGGATCAGGGTTTCACATTGTCGCTTCAGCTGTCGTTCAAAGTCGGGTTCCAACCCTTTGTAACTGAGAGTACGGATTCGTTCCTTCATGGCTACGTCGAGTTGGACATCTATGTCGAATACAAACTGATTGTTGCGGACATCGGTTTGAATATCGAAGGATGCGTTCCGGATTTCCAGGTTGACTACGATATTTTCTAGATCGCGCTTAGCACCCTCAGGATAAAAGGTTAGCGTAATCGGTTGACGGAGATGCCGCTGCAACAAGAGCAGCAGGGAACTTTCCTCCCGGTTTAGAGATAGGATATACTTTCCGTCCTTATCCAGCAGTGCGGTTCCCGTCACCGCGATTTCATCGTCCTTAGCAGACAATTCCGCAAGAAAAGGAGTGATGCGGGGATCCGACATCTGGCGGTGAAATTGTAACAAATCGGTATCGACAGTTGTTCCGTTTCTATATGAAGAATCGATAATCTCTCGGACGACCACCCCGAGCCGCCCTTTGTCTTCCACATCGGCGTACATGACGTCCCGGACGGGTCCGTCCACGACGACAACCCTGGAGTTGATTTCATTTTTGGGATCACGCAGCAGACCGTCCAGCAGGGGAAAGACATTTTGTCGCCGGATGAGCTGTTTTCCGACGAGGAGTGTTTGCAGTTTTCCGCCTACGGCTTGTCCCGTCGTCTTAGAGTTGATGATGTTTCTCGTCTCGCGCTGACTATATCCGGTGGTGGTCGTAATGTCGTCGGCTTTTTCGGCTTCTCGGGCAAAAACGGGAGTCGCATGATACACGCGATATCGATCCCCTTCGATATCCAGGCCTCCCGTCAAGATGATACCGGCATCTTCCAGCAGCAATTGACCGCGGCACCCCGAAACCATGACCAACAGAGCCGTCAGCAGGCATAAAATCTTTCTCCTCATGTAGCCACCTCCTTCTTCTTCCCCGTAACCACTCTGCCGATAAACCACAAAACGGGAGGGAGAACAAACGCAAAAACAATCCCCACATCCGTCAACCATCTCTGGAGTTGAATCACCACGATGTCAGAGGGTTCCACAAACACGAATACAACAACCCCCACAAGCGCCGTCACCCACAACAAGGGCCGGTGGTCCTGCTTCCCCCCTATTCTTATTGCACCGTACAGCGCCATGTACAGATAGGCCATTACCGTAAACAAAAGAACAAATAGATAAAAAGATATAAACACAATTTCCAGGCGTTCCAGGAAAGGAAGCCGTATCGGTTTTAGCAAGACGAAGGTGGGCCAGAAGAACGAGTGTATTTCTTCGGGGCTAAACCGAACAAAGCTGAACACCACCACCTGGAGATAAATAAAGAGGGTCAAAACATTGGCGACGACAACTCCTTTTACCGCCTCTTTTTTATGTTTTAGGAACGGATACAGGATAAACACCACCTCAAATCCCAGAAAGGATAGGAGTGTCGGTCTCACTCCTTCCAACACGGGCAGCCATCCTTCCCGCAACACCGGCAGAAGGTTCAACCATTCCACATGCTCTTGCAGGGCAAGAACCAGGAAGGGGCCCATCCAGATGGAGAACAGATAAATGAAATCGGCAAATCGGCCGATCCCCTTCATTCCTAGTCGAACCGTCATGACAGTAGGGATCAGAAACAGCCCCGCTATTAGATACGCAGGGGTAAAGGGCAGAACCCAAGTCTGAATGATGTAGAGGATGACAAAAAAAACGGCTCCTGCCTTAAAGAAAAAAAGAATCACCCATATAAACACCATCCCCTTTCCAATCCATTTCCCGAATATCTTTGGAAGCAGATCGTAGAGAGTATCTTGCGGGTGCCTTTCCATGATTTTAACGATAACGATTCCGGCCGCGATGGAGACGAGACAGCTGATCAAAACCGAAATCCAGGCATCGGCTCCCGCCTTCTCCCCCACATCCCGCGGCAGCGTCGTCACACCGATCCCGATCTGTGTTTTATAGATCAGAAAGACAAATTGACTAAAAGAGAGTTGGTAAGGTTCTCGGCTCATCCCTAATCCTCGCTTTGTCCGGTTCTTTCCTGTCTCCGGTTTTGTTTTGGATCCGTGGCCAACGGACGGGTATTCATCCTCCGGAGAGGAATCCGAATCCACGTATCTTTCCAATCCCGGAGGCGGATCGGCGCAATCGGGCTTCCGAAGGGTTGGCCCAGGGACTCAAGGGAGTGGATATGGATAGTTACGATCATAAGCCCGATCATCAGACCCACCATACCGAAGAAGGCGGCAAACAGCATGATCGGAAACCGAACCAACCGGATGGCTGATGCCAAATCGTGATTGGGGATAATAAAGGAGGCGATGGCAGTGATGGCCACGATAATCACCATGATGTTGCTCACGATCCCCGCTTGTACGGCGGCTTGTCCGATCACAATCCCCCCTACCACGCCGATCGTCTGGCCGATGGGGGCGGGCAGCCGTACCCCCGCTTCACGGATCATTTCGATGGCCCCTTCCATCAATAACGCTTCTAAAATGGGAGGGAACGGAACCAACGCCCGCGATATACCGATGGAAAGCAGTAAGTCTAAGGGAAGCACTTCGTAATGATACGAGACGACGGCGATGTAGATGGCGGGAAACGTGGTGGCGATAAAAAAAGCAAAAAACCGGAAAAGACGTAAAAAAGAAGAGACAGGCCAACGGGTACTGTAATCGTCCACATTTTGAAAAAAAGCGGTAAAGGTGATCGGTCCGATCAGGGCGAAGGGGGCACGGTCCATCAAGACAGCGACCCTTCCCTGGAGAAGCTGAGACACCACGTTGTCCGGCCGTTCCGTCTGCAAAAACTGGGGAAACAGGCTATAGGGATGATCTTCGATGTATTCTTCTAACTCCCCCATGTTTATGACCGCATCCACCTCAATCCGTTGAATTCGGTTTTCCATTTCCGTTACGAATTCCGGTTTGGTCACATCTCTCAGAGACAATAGGTATACCTTGATCTTTCCTCGAATTCCCACGGTATACTCTCTTATTTCCAATTCACGATGATTCAGATAGCGGCGGATCAAGGCGAGGTTTTGAGACGCCGTCTCGATCAATCCCTGATGACCGCCTTTCAGGGTGGATTCGATCTCGGGTTCCTGAATCGCACGCTGCGGCCATCCCTGTGTATAAAACAACAAAGCGGAGGGAACTCCCTCCAACAACACCACGCTGACTCCGTCAAAGATGGCGGATTCCGCCTTCGCCCATCGGGACGTGGTCTCCATGTTGCCGACGGGAATGTCGAGGCGATCCAGTTCCTCAATGGAAGACAGTTCGTACATTAAAGGCTCCAGCAATTGATCATTTACGGAGTTTTTATCCACCATATTTTCCAGATAAACCAGTGCCGCTTCCACACCGGTTTTGGTCCGAAAACGGCGGACCACCAGGTCGGGCGCATGAGGAAAGCGGCGTTGCAGTTCAACCAGGTTTTTCTCCAGATTCTTATAAATAGGGATCCCGGTTCGGGCTTTGATTGGGTTGCCTCGATCTCTTCGGCGAATACGGCTCATAAAAGCCCCTCTTTTAAATAGCGGTTTGATTTATAGATTGAGCGAAAAGAGAAGGGAATATTCAACTGGAGGCCCCGGGACTGGGTAAACCTTCATCGGTTGGGGCAACAGACGATCCGGAGGGATTGGGATATTTCGTCGGTTTGGTTAAGAGACAATCGGGGGGAATGGTGATATCCGGGGCATAATGAGACAGCTTGTGCAGAAAATAGCAAGCCTCCGGAAAATGATGTTCCAAAAAACGTAGTGTGGTCTTATTCATTAACTGATGATTTCGGAATTCCCGCACCACATATTGGACGAAAAAATAAAATTCCGTCACTTGTTCGGCCGCTTGCGCCGCCAGTTTCATCTGTCTTGGAAAACCCGGCGGCTCCGACCGCAAGTACCCGGTAATCGTCCGGTTTTGTAATAACAGTGCTTGGAAGGCGGCTCGAAATTGATCGGCTCGGGCAGCCACTTGCACTTCCACTGGATCCAGATGATTGATTAACAACAGCGCGTGACCCAACTGATCCACCAACCACAGCTCCAATAAATCCGCCAACGGCAGGGGCGGCGGCTCCATTCCGCAGACATAGTGGGAAAGAAACCGCAAGTATTCCTCATTTTCCAAAAGCGTTCCGTTAAAATAAGACGGGGTAGCCGTTATCACGATCTGATTACGGATGCGGAGACGCTGCAACGCAGTTTCCAACTGATAATATCCAGCGGCGACCGGTTGCGCTCGCCGTGCGAACTGGATCATTTCGAAAGATGTCACCGCGGCACCTCGATCGATTCCCTGCAGTTCTTGCCGCAGGGCACGAAAGCGCTGTTTATAACTTTTTGCTGCTTGTACCCATTTCTTTTCAGCGGGGGATAAAAACTCAAATACAAATTGCGCATGATCCTCCAAGATCTCCAGCCAGAAATGGTGCTCATCCCAAGCCCGCAATTCCACGATTCGTTCCTCCCCATAAACGAGTTCATTTATCTATCGTTATGCACCGGGGAGAGGACACTTGCGATATTCCAAGACTTTTCCAAAAACAACCGGATTCGGCGGGTAGATACGGAATAACCCTTTTGACAAGGAACCCTTTCCTGCCGGGTCGAAATGCTATTCGATTCTTTTACATTGGAGGAGTGCCTGATGCCTAATATTTGGAGTCATATTCTGTTTGGACACCAGGTGTGGAAAAAAACAGGCCGACCGTTGCCGGCGGATCAAAAACCCTATCAATTGGGGTGCCAGGGACCCGATCCTCTGTTGTACCATCGTTTCTGGCCGTGGCAACCGGATACAGTCGTGGTGGAGCTGGGAAACGCCATCCATCGCCGCCACTGTGGACCCTTTTTACTCGATCTGATCACGGCCGCAAAGGTACACCCCGACTTCCGCGACTATGTCGCCGGGTTCCTTACCCATCACATTCTGGACCGGCAGACCCATCCCTACATCATCTACCGATCCGGGGAAGGAAAATACAAACACCAAGAGCTGGAGGTTATGATCGATACGTTGCTGGCAGAGCGTATGGCTGGCATTCAAACCTGGAACACACCGGTTGTCCCCCGGATCGACGTTGGAAAAAAGATGCCCGATCCATGGGCGGTACTCCTGCACCAAACAGCCCAAAGCCATTTTCCCGGTGAAACAAAAACGCTTTCACCCGATCATTGGCAACAAGCCTATCAGGATATGAAACGGGCCTTGCGATTCTTTTTCGATCCATGGCGAATCAAATGGGTCTTCACCCTGGGGAAAATCGCCCCTTTCCGATACCGTCCGCTTCCCTCCGGGAACCCTTACCTCAACGAAAACCGCCGGGAATGGCTGCATCCGGCCGTCCCGGAAGAGAAACACCAAGAGAGTTTTATCGACCTGTGGGAAGCGGCGGTAGAAGAAGGCGCCCCCCTTTTGCAAGCCACCTTTTCTTATTGGGAGGGGGAAAAACCTCTGTCCGCCCTGGAGCGAGAACTGGGTAACGATTCATATGAGACGGGCAAGGATTGTGACAGCGGTCTGGTCAACCGGGTTTTTGCTCCCATCGTTTGACCGCATACAAAAACCCGCCACCGATCAATTGGGTAGCGGGTCTTTTATCTATAAACCTCTATTCCAACACGGAAAGGACATGATACAGCAGATAAGCCATCAAGGCCGTCCCCGGAAGGGTGAAGATCCAGGCGTACAGGATCTTGCCGGCGATGCCCCAGCGAACACCCTTGGCCCGTTGCGACAAACCTACCCCGACGATGGCGCCGGTGATGGTATGGGTGGTGCTGACGGGAACCCCAATCCGTGCCACTGTTGTCAGAATCAGAGCCGCCGCCGTCTCAGCGGAAAAGCCGTGAGGGGTCTCCAAGTGGTTCAAGCGCATTCCCAATGTCTTGATCACCCGCCATCCGCCGTAAGCGGTTCCCAGTGCCATTACCAGACCGGAGGACAGAATCACCCAAAACGGCACTTCCACCGACGGCAAGAAGCCTCCCGCCACCAACGCCAGGGTGATGATCCCCATCACCTTTTGGGCATCGGCGGTTCCGTGGCTGAAAGCCATAAAGCCGGCGGAGAATACCTGCAACGGCCGGAAAATGCGCTTGACGCGGGATTGGGGTTGATTGGCGAACCAGGCACGGATCACCTTCATCATCGAATATGAAACCACCCCGCCCAACAACGGCGAAATGAGCATGGCCGCCAGGATCAGCATCACGCCGTTCATATGGATAACGGCCAGACCTTTGTAGGCGAACGCCGCACCGATCAAGGAGCCCATCAGACCGTGAGAAGCGCTGACCGGCAGCCCGAAAATCGTCATGACGGCATTCCACAACGTGGCAGAGATCAATGTGGCAGCAATCACCAACATCGTCACATTGTGTGGATCGACAATGCCACCCCCGATCATTTTAGCGACGGCGGTCGAGAAGAAAGCGCCGGCCAGATTGAGGACCGCCGCCATCAAGACCGCCTTTATCGGGGTCATGGTCCGGGTGCCGATCACAGTGGCCACTGCGTTGGCCGAGTCGTTCCAACCATTGGTAAAATCAAAGATGAGAGCGAGAACGACGACAAAGACGATCAGCACAACCGGATCAAGCATATTTCAAGACCACGCTTTCCAACACATCGGCCAAGTCTTCCGCAGTATCGGTTACTGCTTCCAACTTTTCGTACAGCTCTTTCATCTTGATCAACTCAATCGGATCGGTTGGGTTTTCAAACAACGAACCAACGGATTCCCGCATCAATCGATCCGCTTGGTTTTCCAACATATTGATCTCGACGGCCCGGTTTTGGATGGAGGCGTAATCCTTTTTCTCCAGAGCGATAAACGCTTCTTGCAGGTGTTCAGCCAATTTCTCCAGGATTTCCGCAAACTGCATCAGATACGGGGTTGTTTTTTCGACGTGGCAGTATACGAATCGGGATGCACAGGCCTCCACACCATCCAGCACATCATCCAGTTTGACCGCCAGCTGGAGAATATCCTCCCGGTCCAGCGGAGTAACGAAGGTTTGATTCAGCTCCCGGATCAGGATATGGGTATAGTCATCCCCTTTATTCTCTAAGTCCTTCAGCTTCTCGGCATACTCTTCCTTATGCTCCAGGGTTTCTACATTTTGTCGAAATAACTGCATCGCTTCGACGATATTGCCTGAAGCTTCCACCAATGTTTGGTAGAACACCGAGTCCTTCGACCGTTGAAAACCGAACAACAGCGATTCCCCCTATTAACCGTAGTTTTTACAATAACCTAACGGGTTTTTAACATGATCTTGATCAACCTTATCCTATAATAATTGTTTTTGGATCAATTGCAAACCACCTTCGTCGATTCGGCAAAATCCATGTTTATGTAGTTTGTCCAAAAAGAGAAAAATAACGACCTCTCTATCAGAAAAAACGACAGAGAGGTTTAAGAAACTCCTTTTTTATTTCTCCACCGACCAGGATTCCCGCGGGGTACGCAATCGCTCGGTCACCGCCATCATCGCCGGCATAAACATGGGCAACAATACGACAGCCAACAACATCAATGCGATGATAACCACTGTGGCGATCTGCACCAGCGTAAGCACGCCCGATGGATACAGGGCGGCAAACGTCCCGGACAGGATGATGGCTGCTGAGATCACCACCCCTCCCACCCGTTTGGCGGCCAAAACGATGGCATCACCCTGGTACATCTCGGGATGTTCCCGGTACCGCATCATCAGGAAAATGGTGTAATCCACCCCCAACGAGACAATCATGATCAGGGAGAAGAAAGGAACCGTCCACGTTAAGCCCGGTTGATCCAAGATGTGAATGAAGATCACTTCCGTCGCCGTCAATGCCGTAAAATACGACAATATCAGCGCTGCAAGGGCATAGACCGTATTCCAAAAAGAGCGCAACAGCCATAACAGCACCAGTGCGATTCCCGCCAACATCCAACCGGCGGTTCGGTATAGGTCATCCGTGGATAACTGACTCAGATCCCGATTTTGGGAAGAAACCCCTCCGATCCCTAATTCAGCTCCTTCCAGAGGCGTACCCCGGATCGATGATGCCACCGCTTCTTCCAAATCGGCCACCACTTCCATCGCCTCCTGGGAATACGGATCGTCAGCCAATTCCACTTCCCACTGGACTGTATTGCGGTCACGGGACAAAAAGCGGTCTAGAAACGCCTGAAAATCACTGCTTTTCCGCACTTCTTCCGGAACATAAAACGCATCAGAAATACCTCCGGACAGCTCCTCCAAATAGGAGCGGGCGCCTTCCAATCCGTCGGAAATCTCCCCCAGCCCGTCGGCGCTCTCATTCAACCCTCCTTTTAATTCCGACAGGTTCCCGTCCAATTGTTGTAGTCCGGACAGCAGCTCCCGCTGCCCCTCATAGACACGCCCCAATCCGGTTTCGACACTTTTTAACCCCTCCCGGACCTGGGCTTGCCCCGAAGCCCCTCTTTCCAACCCGCTCGCCAACGCTTCCGTTCCCTGCCGTAGTTCGCCAATCCCGGCCCCCATTTTTTTCTGACCCGTCTGCACCTGTTTTAGACCATCATTGGTTTGGCTGAAAGAGGCCAATGTCCCCTCATAGTGATCGTTCAACTGAGAAAAGCCGCCCCTCAGTCTATCCACTTGAGGAACCAACTCATCAACCGTTCTTTTCAGTGTCACATAATCAGGATCTGCAGCCAGATCCGGTCGTTGCACCACCAGCTTTTCCGCCTGTCCCTGCACCAATTGCAAAGCGGCAGCGACACCACCGATCTGTTCTTCCACCTGGCGATACTGTCGGCCGAACGTTTGGTAGCCTTTGTACAACTGATTGTAACCGGCTGCCAGTTCCTGTGTGGAGGAGGCCAACCTGCCCGCAGACTGCTCCAGACTGTGCAGCCCGTCCCGAATCTCACCGACACCGTCTGCACCCCGGTTTAAGCCCGCCTGGACAGCGGCCAGTGCTTCATTGGCACGTCCGACTCCTTCCCGGGTGGCGGCAGTCCCGGACAGCAAGCGATCCACTTGGGAAAAATCCGTATCCGAACCGGAACCGATCCCTGCCACCGCCTGATCCAGCCCCTCTCGAACCGCTTCCGTTCCACTCCCGGCTTCGCCGATGCCTTCTCCCACTTCACCGGTTTGTTCCGATACGTAAAAATCCTCCAGTGGTTCCCCTTGGGGGCGGGTGGGTCCATACACTTGCCGTACTCCGTTCACCCGGTCCAGGGTATTGGCCACCCGATCCAGCAGTCCCAGGGCTTCTGCCGAATCGAGGGGGTGGGACGAGTGGAGCATGATTTGGACGGGCATCGTTCGTCCTGGGGTAAACGTATCCGACACGGTTTCAAATCCCCGTACAGACGGATACGAATCGTCCACTTCGTCCAGGCTGTTGTAGGAAAGAGTATCTTCATGAAGGAACAGGACCGGTACCGTCAGCAATCCCACCAATAGGAGAGAAAAGAGCGGCCTCCGATAGGAAAAAGAGGAAAGAGACGACCACATTCGGTTTTCTCCATATCCACGGTTCGTTTGCGCCGGCCAAAACAACCGGTGGCCCAACAGGGACATAAAAAACGGGATCACCGTGGTCAGTGCCGCCAACATGACCAACACCCCAATGGCAACGGCCACTCCCGCCTGGTAGATGGAAAAGCGGGCCAGGCCCAGACAGGCAAATCCAATGAATACGGTTAATCCACTGTAAAAAACTGTTTTCCCTGCGGTGCGATAGGTGACAACGATGGACTCAGCCACGGATTTTCCTTTGCTCAGTTCTTCTTTGAAACGGGAGAACAGCAAAATGTTGTAGTCGGTTCCCACCCCGAACAACACCAGGACCAAAAATACCTGTGTGAAATTGGCAAACGGAAAATCCCACGACTCCACCAGATGAGCCACGATCCCCAACGAGACGGCGTAAGAAAAAGCCACCGAAACCAGCGACACCAACGGTGCTACAGGGGATCGAAACACAATCACCAACACGGCCAGGATGAAAAGGACAGAGATCGACTCGGTTTTGCGTATCCCTTCCAGAGACGTACGAGCGAAGTCCTCGTCGATCAATTGGGGACCCGTGAGCAAGTGTGGAACGGAAGTAGACAAAGCCGCATCCAACTCCTCGCGTACCTCTTCCACCGTTCGTCCTTTCCGCTCCACCGAGATCGGGATCAACACCGTGCTCCCATTTTTGGAAAGGAGTCGCTCTTTTAGCGTTTCTTCTTCAAAAGGGTGAAGAACTTGGGTGATCCCCAGCTCCTCCTTCCGTTTCTCAAGGGAGCGGATCATCCCTTCCACCTCGTTCTGCTGGCGCTGGGACAAGGCATTCTCTTTCCCTCCGAAAACCGCCAACACCGTCATCCTTCCCTCGCCATCCGCCTCTTCGTCCAGCCGTTCCGCCAGGATGTTCGCCACTTGAGAAGAATAGTGGTCCGGGATACTAGGCTGCCCCTTTTCCCGGACCAGCTGCCCCAAATCCGGCATGGTAAACACCATCACCAGGGAGACCGCCACCCAAGTGAACAATATCCACCACTTCCACCGCATGATTCGCCTCAAACCATCTCGCCTCCCGTCAGCTCCCACTGAATGTTCAGGATACCAAGGAAAGCTGAACCAGAGATGAAACGAATATGAAAAAGTATAAAGGAACCCGCTTCAACCGCGATTCCTCTCACAGCAGCGGCAACTGGAACGAAACGGCCAACCCGCCCTTGGATGAAACATCCGCTTGAATCCTCCCCCCGTGCCGTTCCACAATGGAACGGCAGCTGGCCAGTCCCAGCCCGGAGCCATTCTGCTCCCGCCGGGAGGCGTCCACTGTGAAAAAACGTCCAAACAGTGCATCCAGTGCCTCGCGCGGAACACCCCTGCCATTATCCTCTACACAAATACGGATATGATCGCCGTGGACGGTAGCGGTCAACCACACCGCCAGATCTTGGCGTTTCCCATGTCGGAACGCGTTATGAACCAGGTTGGCAAATAACCGCCGAATCATCGGTTCGTGAAGAAGGACGCGCTCGTCGCCGAGATCATGGCTCCAGTGACAGGCCCGATCCAATCCGGCCAATTCCGCTTCATACTCACGGGCGATCGACTCAAACAGGGGTCGCATCAGCCTCTCTTCCAGTTCCATCTCCTGCAAGGACACTTCGTCTCGGGCAAAGGCAGAAAAATGATCCAACAGGGATGCTAAATTGTCCGCCTTTCGTTTCACCAGATCGAGATACTCTCTCTGCTTGGTATCCGTGGGAGCATACCGGGTGGTTAAGAGTTCCAGAAAACCATTCATGGACGTCAGCGGGGTTTTCAAATCATGAGCAATCGCCGCCACCATATCCACTTGCTCCCGGTGGGCCCGATACAACCGCTTCTCCATCTCTCCAAACCGACGGTACAATTCCCCGATCTCGCTGTCATCCCATCCCTTGCGCTGTAGAGGAGGGAGGGGCCGTCGGAGGACAACGGCGTCCAAACGCGCATTGAGCCGGGCCAATGGACGGGTGATCGTCGCATTGAAGTACCAACCCAGCATCACGAATAACAACAGCAGGAATACCAATAAGAAACCGAACGTATCCGTCAATGCCCGGTTCAAACCGACGTCCTCCTCTTTGACCACCCGTTCCACCTGAAGGAACGCCACCGTTTCCCCGCCCTTGCGGACCGGATACCATCGCTCCTCCGTACTGTTGCCAGAACGGCCTGAGTCGGCGTAAGCCAACAGCTGGTAGGAATCCGGACCATAAAGGCGAAAAGAGGCCCCTTCCGTTTCCACCGCCTGCTCCAGAAGCTCCCCCATCTCCGCATAGTCCGGATGAGCCGCTGCCAACACGCGTACCCATTCCCGCTCGGCCGCTTGCGCCTGCTTTCGCATCCCTTCCACCCGTTCCCAAATCCCCTGAATCACATCCACCCGCAAGTAAAAAACGATGAGAAAAAACAGAGCCAGACTGAGAAAGAAAAAGAGGAGGGGGAGCTTCCACTTTAGCTTCATGGCCCCGGTTCCCTCCCGACAAATTTGTAGCCGACGCCCCATACCGTTTTAATGAAGTCGCGCCCCAGTTTTTTTCGCAAATTTTTGATATGAACCGTTACGGTATTGCGGTCCCCCCATGTGTCGCCCCATACACTAGCATACAACTGTTCCCGAGACACCACTTGATTGGGGCGGGATGCAAGGTGGTGGAGGATTTGAAACTCCCTGGTGGACAAGTCAATGGGGCTGCCGTCAACAAATACTTCATACGTTCGTTCATCGAGCTGGAGCGGGGAATCCGGTTTTCCCTCCCCCCATTCGTGCCGCAGCCGTTCGATTCGGCGGAAATGGGCTTTCACCCGGGCCGCCAATTCCTGCACACTAAACGGTTTTGTCATATAATCGTCGGCTCCGATTTCCAATCCTACAATTTTGTCCAATTCCCGGTCGCGGGCACTCAGGATGAGGATCGGCACCCCATGGTTTTTTCGAATGAGTCGGCATGTTTCCAACCCGTCCATTTCCGGCATCATAATATCCAGAATGATGAAATCGACCGTTTCCTGTTTGACGATTTCATAAGTGGACCGTCCGTCGTGCGCAGCCCGTACATGGAACCCTTCGTACTCCAGCGCATCACGAATCAGCCGAACGATATCCCGGTCGTCGTCCGCCACCAGCACATTCCTTCGCATAAGCGCGGCACAGGAGCCCATCCCGCACCGGACACCTCCTTTTCTCCCTCATTATAACCTGCAAAAAGCTGCCAATTGAAGCTGACGGCCCAGCTTGATGACAAACATACAGGGATGGTAGAAAACAGGGAGGGATGGTTTTCCGGCGAGCGACTTGCCATGCATTGGAGCGGAGACGGAAAAACACCCCGACCGTCCCGTGATGGGTGTCAGCAGCCCCAGCCACCAACTGAAGTTGGTGGCTGCTAAGCGGTTGAGCCCTATGGAGACTCCGCTGGGCAGTCGTCAGAGGGCACTTCACCGGAAACGCGTTTCCTTCTGAGCCTTAAGCGTCAGTTTCCGTCTGGCCGGGTCCAGCGCAACAGGCGATCGTCCTTTTCGTGGGGAGTACCGCGCCCGTCGTTATTATTGGTCAGAATATAAAACGAACCATCCGATGCCGGGACGATATCCCGCAGCCGCCCTTCTCCCTCCAACTTCAATTCCGTCTGTTTGCCATCGGGAGAAAAGGAGCGCACTTGCTCACCCCGAAGACCCGCTACCCACAACTTCCCGTCGGCATAGGCCAGCCCCGACGGTGCCCATGTATCGGAACCGGAGTGATACAGCGGTGTTTCCATGCCTTCCCGTTTCTCGTCACCGGAAATTTCCGGCCAGCCGTAGTTATTTCCTGCCTTAATCCGATTGATTTCATCCCGGCCGGTGGGACCATGCTCCGAACTGTACAGCTGTCCGTCCTCATCCCACGCCAATCCCTGCGGATTGCGATGTCCATATGAATAAACAGGAGAACCGGGATACGGATTGTCGTCTGGAATGCCTCCATCTAATTCCACCCTCAGAATCTTGCCTGCTGGGTTCTCCAAATCTTGTGCGATGGGTTCATCGGCCGCATCTCCAGTCGTGATATACAGCTTGTCATCAGGCCCGATCTGAATCCGCCCGCCGTTATGTATGCCAGCACCGGGAATCGCATCGATCAATACATCCGTCTCCACCCAAACCTCATCGGCTTCTTCCAGCCGTACCACCCGGTTGAATACCTGCCCCTCCGCGCGATAGGTATGATAAGCAAACAAGGCTCTGCTTTCCTTAAAATCAGGGGCGAGGGTTAATCCCAGGAAGCCCCCCTCTCCCTGGTGGCGTACGCTGTGCTCCAGTTCCAGCTTTTTTCTTGCCGGATCTCCCCCGTTTTTGGGTACTTCCACGATCGCGCCGCCCCGTTCACTCACCAGCACAGACTCCTCCGCTTCCACCACGGACCAGGGTATGTCCAAGCCGTCTGCCAACACCTCCACACCCGTTTCATTCGTTGACGTTTTTCCGTTTCCCTTGCCGTCAGTTCCCCCTTTCCCGCCGTCGGTGCTGAAAGAACAGCCCACCAGCCCAATCAAAAAAATCAGACTCCACAACCATACGTGCTTCATGACTCCACTCCTTTGCAGCTAAGGCGTGTGTGAATCGCAATTACCAGACAGGCCCTCATGTCGATTCGACCGCACCTGACGTGATGTCCTTCAAAAAATTGCTTCCCCAAAATACGGTGGCCAACGCTTCTTTCTTCTGAAAAAAGCGAAAGCCCTATTTGCATGGGAACATCGGCTGGAAAACATACTAACAACCACTACTTAGAAGGAAGGTGAGATCATGGAACGGGATAAAGAAAAGCAGCCGGAACGAAAACGGGAAGAGGAAGAAGAAATCACCCATGATGAAGTTCAGTTTGCCTATGAGCAGAGCGGGGAACTGAGTGATTTTCCATTGGAGGAAACACAAAAGGTCCGCCGCCCGTAAATGTAACCTGTCCTCAACAACAAAAACCCCGGCGGCTTCACAGTCCGCCCGGGGTTTTTGTTGTATGTCAGGCACTGACATTGGCACCGATGTAAGTGCCTTCGATATGAAGATAGAGCACATTTAAGTCGGCGATACAGCTGGACAGCTCGTTCATCTCATCCAACAGCCGATCCAGTTCCGTTTCGGAAGACGTCTCGTTCAATGCTTCAAACAGAGTCATGTATCGTTTTTCAAACCACCGGATCCGCGAAGGGATCTCCGAGCAGACTTCCTGGCACCCCAGTTCAAAGCGGTGGCGTCTGGCTGTGGACAGCTCCTCATAATCGACAAACAGCCGGGGACGCCGGATCCCCAGACGCTCATCGAAGGGAAAAGCAAATGGTTGTGCGGTCATCCGCTTCACTCCGTACACGTTTTCCTCCATGATAACTTGAATACACCCCAGGTACAAGGAGGAAGCGGGTTGGCAAATGCCGCCTTCCACCTGTACGCATTCATCCCAATAAGCCGCCGCCGGAAATGCGGAGATTGGAGCCGATGATATTGTCAGCCGCTCCCGTGCTTAAAAAAGCGACACAGGCAGCCACTTCCTCAGGTGTGCTAAGACGGCCGGAAGGCAGGCTTTTTTCTACCGCCTCCCATCCTTCTTCCAGGGAGCGGCCCGACCGTTTTGCTTTGGTTCCGATCGCTTGTATTCCCATGTCGGTGTCCACAAATCCGGGTGCAACCGCATTCACCTGGATACCGTGCCTAGCCGCCTCCACTGCCAGTGATTGGGTAAAACCGTTTAATGCGAATTTGGAGGCTGCATAGATGGTTCCGCCTTCCCAGCCGCGAATTCCCGACAAAGAAGAGAGTTGAATAATCTTTCCCGCCCTCCGCTCCTTCATCTCCCGATAGACAAGCTGGGTCAGAAACATCACGGAGTAAACATTGACGCGCATCACACGGTCCAATTCTTCTTCGGTTACTTCTTCCATCAGGGCGGAAGCAAAGGTGCCGGCATTATTGATTAGGATATCCGTCCCGCCGAACCGTGTCCGCGCTTCTGTCACCAGCCGCTCCCGGTCCAAAGCATCCACCAAGTCAGCCCTGTATACAGCCAGCTGTCCTTTTCCCTCTTCCGCAAGCTCTGCTGCCACTTCCTCCAATGCGTCCTTTCGGCGTCCCGTCAACAGCAGATCGGCTCCCATCTCCCGCAACACGCGGGCGATGGCACGTCCGATCCCGCCGGTGGCACCGGTAACAATCACCCGTTTCCCCTGTAATGCATGTTTCGAAAATATGGGCTCCATCCGTTCCCCTCCTCTAAACCGATTACCGGGAGACTTCTTTCTCCCGGCTCTTTTTCCCTTTTTTCTTCTCCGTCAAGCGGATGGTTGATCGCACATAAAAAACCCCGCCAAACTAGCAGGGTTTGTATCGGCGAGCTTAAGGACGGGCCTCGGGATGTTCCGTCTGGGTTACTTTCAATTGGACCATGTTGTGGTATGGTTCATCCACATATTGAAGCATCTGGTTCAGCACTTCGACGGCCCGATCCCGTTGGCCTGTTTCTATAAGGGATTGGGCATAATCCAATCCGTGGAAAGGAGTGAAGTACGTCGGAGACCAGTGACGGTTACAAAATTGGATGAGTTCGTCATGATGACCATGTTTACGCAGACAGGCTGAAATGGTCATCGCCGCCACCTCTTCCTCCCACGCCGGCTGTCCTTCGTCATTGCGATACGTTTTGACAAAATCGATCACTTGTTCAAACCGCTCCATCGCCTCGGAGATGTGCCCCTCATCCGCCAGCAGTTTTCCCAACTCAAGGGGTGGCCACCAAGCCCCCTCCAGTTGACTCCATTCGCGAAGCCATGCTTTGAGTTGATCCCGATCGTTCTGCCACTGGATCAAAACCCGCAAAGCCGATTCTTGATTCGGCTCCCGATTCAATCCCTCCCGCAGAGTAAGGATCCCTTTTTCCCGTTCAGAATCGGCAAGGTAGATCCGGGCCAGGTATGTATGGGCCACTCCCCGTTCCGGATATTGTTCCATACACTCCTGTAACAGTGATTTGGCTTCCTCATCCCTTTCTTGCCGCATCAAAATCAATGATTTCAACAACAGCGCTTCCTCTGACCGATCCGTTAACTCCAGCAGCCGGTCGGCGCCTCTCCCCGCTTCCTCCATAAAACCATCCTTGTACAATTGAACGACAAAAGCATATAGGCTTTCCGCATGATCCCAATCGGCCTCCATATTTTGCGGGATCACATGATGTCGAAATTCATTGCGATCCGTCCAAATCAGATGGCCCCATTCATCGAAAAGTGGGATGCGCTCGGCGGGATTCATCTTTCAACCTCCATTCTGTGTGTAAAATAAAAAAATCCAAATTCCACACGATATCAGAACCTCCCGAAAAAAGGAATAAAAAGGAAAAGAGGTTATTTGTAATTAAATTATAACAAATCAATTCGGGAAAAACCGTATAACTTTGTGACGGATTTCCCTCCCGCCTAAAAGTAGTAGGTCGAAAAGGCCCTTGGAATCACTTCCCGTGACCGCCTTCCAACCAATGTTTCATCCTGCCGCGCAGCAGCAAAGTAAGGAGCATAAACACTGAAAACAAAGCGACGGCCGCGATGATTTGTTGCCAACCCTGTAGAAGGCTGTTTCCCAGATAACTGTAAACAAACGTGCCTGGGATGATGCCCAACAGGGTGGCCAAGGTAAAGGGCCACCACCGCATACGGGACATTCCCGCCGCAACGCTGATCGCATCAAAAGGAACCATGGGAATCACCCGCAAAATCAACACGACTGCAAATCCTTCCCGTTCCATCAAACGGTCTAAACGTTCTCCCTTTCCCCGAAGCATCCGTTCTACCATAGACCTTCCCAGAAAACGGGCCATCCAAAAGGCGGTCCAGGCACTCAAGGTAGCCCCGATCATGATGCAGATCCCACCTTGGACTGCCCCGAAGGCCAATCCCCCCGTCAGCGAAAACAACGACGCGGGGAAAAAAAACAAGGGACGGATCGCATACAACAAAATATAGATGACAGGAGCCCATCCGCCGAATGATAGCACCCAGTCCCGGATGGTACCCGGATCGATGTCATAGTGGGCGCGTAACCAGAACACGGCCAGCACCGCTAAGATCCCCAAACACCAACGTAGCCAAACCGGCATCGATTGCATAACCTCCCCCCGACTTATGGATCTGTCCCTCCCACTTTAATCCAATTGCGCTATAGAGCGATTCAACCGTCTAGAGCCGGTATGGTCATTCATTTTTCCATGAGAAAAGGGGAGGGTTGGTATGGCTTTTGGTTCGCCTTTGCACTCATAGAGCACAAGTCTCGCCTGGGTCACTTTCGTTCCCCGGTCTCGCTATGCGCTTTTTGCAACGAAACGAAGACAACCATACCAACCCGGAATCTCGCCCTACGGATTGTTCAGACACACCCTAATTCGGATCCATTCAACAATTCTTCTTCAGTCACCTTTCTTCCTTTCAAAACACAGGAAGGAACCAGGCCATTCGGCAACCCTTTGGAGGACTTCCCTTCTGCTTCAGTGGTATACTATAATGCAAAGAATGGATTTGAAAATCACGGTGCCGTCTGCCCGACCGGTTCTCCCACGAAAGCGGTCCACAAAGCCGGTTGGGGGATTGGATACCGGGAGGTGATACCATGGGGGGAAATACACCTCGTGTCGTGCTCGGAATGTCCGGAGGGGTCGACTCCTCGGTGGCAGCCTTGCTGTTAAAGAAACAGGGCTATGAAGTCGTCGGACTGTTTATGAAGAATTGGGACGACACCGATGAATGGGGCAACTGCACGGCCACTGAGGATTTTGAGGATGTCCGCCGTGTTTGCGGCCATATCGGCATTCCGTACTACTCGGTTAACTTTGAAAAAGAATATCGGGACAAGGTTTTCCAATATTTTTTGGATGAATATCAAAAAGGCCGGACTCCCAATCCCGATGTCATGTGCAACAAGGAAATTAAATTCGGAGAGTTTCTTAATAAAGCACTCGGACTGGGAGCCGACTACATCGCCACCGGTCACTATGCCCGTGTGGAACACTCCCCAAAGGGGCATCGTCTATTCCGGGGGGCGGACCCCAACAAAGACCAGACCTATTTTCTGTACACCCTGGGACAGGATCAGCTCTCCAAAGCCCTGTTCCCTGTGGGCCATCTCCAAAAGCGGGAATTGCGCCGAATCGCCGAGGAAGCGGGACTGCCCACAGCCAAAAAGAAAGACAGCACCGGAATCTGCTTTATCGGCGAACGAGATTTCAAGGAGTTTCTCAGCCAGTACCTGCCCGCCCAACCCGGTGAGATGCAAACGTTAGCCGGTGAGGTAAAGGGAAGACACGACGGTCTGATGTATTACACCCTGGGTCAGCGCCAGGGATTGGGAATCGGTGGCGGCGGGATCGGTGAACCCTGGTTCGTTGTCGGCAAAGACCTGGAACGGAACGTACTCTTGGTGGAACAGGGTCATGACCACCCCGCCCTTTTCTCCGACGGCTTGACCGCTTCCGATATCCATTGGGTCAGCCGAAAACCGGTGACACAGCCGTTTGATTGTACCGCCAAATTCCGTTACCGCCAAACCGATCAGCCGGTTCATGTGGAACCGCTGGCCGATGGAACGCTAAAGGTTTCCTTCGACCAACCCCAGCGGGCAGTTACCCCCGGCCAATCGGTCGTCTTCTATGACGGGGAAGTCTGCCTCGGCGGCGGTATTATTGAGACCACCATTTAAAAAGACTAACGGGATCATCCCCACCGGTATTGAGGACCGGTGGGGATTTTTACATACGGAAAAATGGATTCTCCGTCCGAAGTCGGAAATCCCAAACCGTCCTGCGCCTCTTTTTCTTCCTTTTCGATCCGTTATACTAAAAAAAGCGGCAAATGTAACAGCCGAACCTCATTTTATTGTGAACAGGAAGGTGAAGGCGGTCGGTTTTTTTGAAACCACGCCAACCATCATGCATTTACAAACCAATCGTCTGCTTTTCGCCATGATCATCATTGGATTAGGTGCGTTGCTGCTGGCGGATAATTTTCATGTCATTACCATCGACCTATGGGATTGGATTGCCACGTATTGGCCGGTCATCCTGCTGTATGTTGGATTAAAGCAGATCCTAACCGGTCTGTATCCGGCCTTTCGCGGTCGTTCGGTCTATTGGGGCGGTCTCTTTTGGGGAATCTTCTTGCTTTTTTTGGGGTGGAACTTTCTGGCCCCTAATCTAAACCTTCCTCATATCCCCTGGGATCAGGTGTGGAAACTGTGGCCCCTGTTACTCATCTGGTTCGGGATCCATATCCTGTTGCCTTCCAGCCATACACACGATCAGGAAAAGGAGTCACGGCCAGGATGGAAAAACGGATGGTGGGATGAGGAAGGGTGGAAAGCGCAGGAAGAGCGATGGCGGGCCGAGGAAAAAGAGTGGCGAGAACGGCGACGGGAAAAGTACTGGAATCAGAAGGAAAGCGAAAAAGATAGACAATCCCATATTCGAAGAGGATCCACCTTTGTCCTGATCGGTGAAGTGGACCAACCGGGAGAGACATTTACATTGGAAGACACCGACTATCAGGTTGGCATCGGATCCATCGATCTCAATCTCACGCAGGCCGTTCTGCCGGAACGGGAAGTCACTCTTCATGCAAACGGTGTCCTGGGGAGCATCAATCTGTATCTGCCCGCAGACATCCCGGCTCGAATCACCGGAACGGTGCAGATCGGGAATCTCGATCTTCCGGGCGTACAGGAGAGCGGCATTCTCAAACGGGCCACCATCCAGACCGACGGATTTGATGAAGCCACCAAACGCTTGGTGATTCGTGCTTCCCAGTTTATAGGGGAAGTTCGGGTCATCCGGGTGTAGGGAGTGGTGCCGATGTGGAATCCCACGCGTTTTCAACGATTGCAGTGGAAGTTTTTTGTCGCTTTTCTGTTGAACAGCCTCCTGACAGCCGCTGTATTGCTGGTGTTGTCAGCCGTCTTGATGGACAGCCGGATTCAACCAGGGCCTGATGGCGATCCCGGTCCTCTTCTCCTTATCCTTTGTTCTGCGTTGGCAGTGGGACTCTGTTTGGGACTGTTTATGAGTCAACGGCTGCGACGCCGATTCCAGGTGTTAAAAGACGGGGCCGTCTTCCTGGCCAACGGAAACCTGTCCCACCGGATCCCCGCGGAGGGAGGGGATGAGGTGGCCGATATCGCCGCTCAATGGAACCGAATGGCTGCCCGCCTGGAGAATCAGGTGGGGACACTGCAAAAGCTGATCAGTCAAAACAAGGAACTGGCCGACCAACGGGAACGGTTGGCCATCGTGGACGAGCGGCAACGGTTGGCGCGTGATCTGCACGATTCGGTCAGCCAGCACTTGTTCGCTATCTCCATGATGGCATCAGCCATGGTTGAGGCTGCCAAACGCCGCCCGGAAACCCTTGCCTCCTCCCTGAAGGAATTGGATGAAGTGGCGGTAAAGGCGCAAACCCAAATGCGGGCCCTGTTGTTGCAATTGCGGCCGGCGGAGTTGGAAGAACAGACTCTGACGGAAGCCCTGGAACAATTGCTGCGGGAATTGGAAAACAAACACCCCATCCGATGCAAGCGGGAATGGTCCGCACTTCCTTCCCTCCACAAAGGCATGGAAGAACACCTATACCGGATCGTGCAAGAAGCCCTGTCCAATGTCCTGCGCCACAGCGGTGCAGATGAGGTGTGGGTCCGTCTGCAAGGTCTCTCTCAACAACTGTTGCTGGTGGTGGAGGACAACGGGAAAGGATTTACTCCGGATCAGGAGAAGATATCTTCCTACGGTCTGACTACCATGCGAGAGCGGACCCAAGAGATGGGAGGCACGTTTCGATTGGTTCCACTTCCGGAAAAAGGGACCCGTTTGGAAATCCGAATCCCCTATGTAAGGACAGAGGAGAGAGATGAATATGGCCATTCGCACCCTGATCGTCGATGATCATGAAATGGTCCGTCGCGGCCTGACTTCCTATCTAACGATGTTGGACGACATCGAGGTGGTGGGGGAAGCTTCTGACGGTCAAGAAGCCCTCCGTCAGGCGGAGACGTTGTCCCCGGATGTGATCCTGATGGACCTGGTGATGGAAGGAATGGACGGGGTGGAAGCCACCAAACGGATCACGGTGCTTGCCCCGGAAACCCGCATCATCGTGTTGACCAGCTATATCAACGATGATCAGATCTTTCCGGTGTTGGAAGCGGGAGCATGCAGCTATTTGCTTAAAACATCCCGGGCAGAGGAAATCGCCAACGCAATCCGGGCCGCCGCCCGGGGGGAAGCCACCATCGAACAAAAGATCTCCAGCCGGATCCTGGCGCGGATGCGAAACGGGTCAAAAGCAGCCCCCCATGAAGCGTTGACCCAGCGGGAACGGGACGTGCTCGCCCTCTTGGGTGAAGCCAAAACCAACCAAGAGATTGCCGCCTCCCTCTATATCGGGGTGAAAACCGTCAAAACCCACGTCAGCAACATCCTGTCCAAACTGGAGCTGGAGGATCGAACCCAGGCCGCCGTCTACGCAGTCAAGCATGGGTTAACGAAAAAAAGTGGTGAAGAATCATAAAAAGCCGGCGAAACCGCCGGCTTTTAAACCTTGATTTAATCCATCATCATCCTGATTTCAAGTACCTCACCCTGATATTCCCAAAATTTCAGGCGCATGCCTTTATCACGATCAAGGTATACAACCTTGTTGTTTCCTTGTTCCATCTCCTTAAAGTAATCCTTCCCGTAAGCTCGGATTACATCATCCATCGTGTTTCCAACATGAACTCTCCGGCTGGTCGTTATCTCCGGTGAAGAGGCTGATAGATAAACGATTTGATCGTTTTGGTCGGTTGACACGGATATAGGCTCAAAGTCTAAGCTTCTTTTATATAAATCAATGTCCAACTCTTCATACTCACCATACTTCATCTTCCACTTGTTTTCATGGAATGAATCCCCCAAACGGATCCCGTCTATACTCTCCTCTTCCAGGGACGTGCTTGTCACCCATAAGGATCCTAAACCCAAGTAAGGGGATAAATAGGACGCAACGAAACCAACGACAAAAGTACCACATAGCAAGATTACGAAGATTACAATCGTTCTCGCATTCATCTAGACTTACCCTCCGCTCCAACATTCAACAGCTGAAGAAAGAAGAAAAATATAGGCGGCAAACTACGGAGCTTCGTTAAAGCGCAGGATGCAGATGCCGCTATATGCAAACCAGCGTCCCCATTGGACGCTGGTTTACCTGCCGTACCCTTCTTTTGATTAATTCGTCACATGAAAGTGATACGGGATGCGGATCCGCTTCCCTTCTCCTTTGTCCGCTGTGACGGTGATGTAGCCTTGATAGTTGTTCCAAACGGTTTTTCCTGTAGCATCCACGGTTACTTTAAAGGTGGCACTTTTTCCTTTCGCCACTCGGACTTGGGTCTTGTCCACGTTCACTTGTTTGACATCATCCACATTTATACGATACACCTGTGCCTTTTTGGATGTATTGGTTACCGTCACCTTAAAGGTTTTTTTGCTGTCTTTTCCTTTGTTAGGCACTTTGCCGAAGCTCAAGCTGGCCGGATTAGCCAATGCCGGCGTGTTCAATGCATCATCCACCTGGATGATCCCGCCGCCTACAGCCAAGGGGACGGCATGATCCTTGGTATCCACACCGGTTCCAATCAAAGCCGCTTTAATATCTTGCGGGGTCCAGTCCGGCCGGGCCTGGGTCATCAGAGCTGCCGCCCCGGCTACATGGGGAGCCGACATGGAAGTCCCGTTTTTGGAGGTCAAACCACCGCCGGTGGTTGCGGAGTAGACATTGGCACCCACTGCCGCCACATCCGGTTTCAGCGTGTAGTTGACCGTCGGTCCGCGGGAGGAGAACAGAGCGACCAATCCTTCATTGCCGGTGTTAAATTCCCCGATCTCTCCCGGCTCCATCTTGACGGACGCTTCATTGGCTGCCTCAATCGCTTTTCCGTCCTCCTGGGACACCATCACGGACGGAATAGTCGCTTCTTCTTCAATGAACATGCCAGAGGGATCCCCCGGTGCATTGTTTACCAATACCATCCCTACCGCATTGGCATTTTGGGCCGCCATCGCCTTTTCCGTAAAGGTACAGGCACCACGCTTGAGGACGGCGACCTTCCCGGTCAGGTCTTCCGAGATTCCTTCACAGCCCAAACCATCCCCTTCTGTCACCACATGGAGCGGCGCTTCCAGTCCTTCCGTAATCAGACCGCCCGGATCCGCGGTGGCAGCTCCGACGGTTTTGGATTCACCATCCAGGGTAAAATTGATCGGCAGTCCGATAAAGTGGCTGTTGGTGACAGCGGCCACTGTAATCACTTTGTCCGCTGTTCCGGGAGAACCGATGGTCATAGGGCCGGGTCCGCTGTTGCCGGCGGAGATTACCACCGTCACACCTGCATCCGTGGCAGCGTTTACGATCTCCGCCAACAGATCAAAACCGGGTTGAGCGGTGCCGCCCAGACTCATGTTGATGACGTCCATCCCGTCACGAACGGCATCTTCCACCGCTGCGGCGATATAAATGCTCTGTGCTCTACAACTTTCACAGGGGAACACGTTGTAGTTGCCCAGATAGGCTCTGGGAGCCACCCCGGAAAGGGGAGTTTTTGCCGCACCGCTGGGATCCTTATAATCGCGAACTCCGGCGATGGTTCCCGCCACATGGGTCCCATGGTCGCCAACGGCTTCGGGAGTGACTCCCGGCTCCGGCCAGTAGACTTTGGCAGCGATCACCTTGTTGGTGGTAAAGCGCTCGTCCCCTTTGGGAAACCCTTCCGGCATCGGGAGGGAAGAATCCTGGAAGAAGGGGTGGGTCTGTTCGATCCCGCTGTCAATCACCCCGACTTTTACCCCTTCACCTTGAAAGCCGGAATTCCACAGGGGTTGATTTTGAATGATATCATGACTGGTGTTCATGGCCGGGGAGTACTCCAGGGATTTGACCACTTTTTCCACCCCGGGCCCCTGCTCCAGCTCCTTGGGGTTGACTCCATCCGCCTTAACGGCCACCCCGTTTAGGGTCAGATCGTACTCCTCCACCACTTCGACTTTGGAGCCGCCTTCTTTCTTTAACCAAGATTTATATTCGGAACGCTTATCTTTCAAATGTTTTTGATATTTCTTCACCTCTGGCGCTGCTACATCCAGCTGTTCGTTTTCTTCCACTTTGGTAGCGGAAAACCCCTTCACATCACCCTCATAGGAAGCGACCGACTCATCCTCCAACTGAACGAAATAGTATTCTTCCCCGGAAGATTGGGCTTTTTCATTTACACCATCATCAACAAAAGACGCTTGGGCCGGTGATACCATGCTGGTTAAGACAAAGACGAACGACAGGACAACAATCCATCCGCGCCACTTTTTGGACATGATTCTCCCCCTTGATGTAATAGAAATTTCAGACGGATAATTAAATACGCGATTCTCTTTTCAATCTCCTGCAATTTGACACATATATTTTAAAAAAGATGAATTTTGACAAGCTTCATTCGACAAATATTCCTTCTTTTTTCAATTCAACCTACAATTAGCGCTTTGATTGGATTAAAATGGGGATAACTCTAGAACAAGGAGTGATCCCTTGCGTAACCGATACGAACTAAATTCCAAATCGTCACCGGGAGAGGGCTCTCCCAATCCCTCTTCACAGGAATCGACCAACTCCATCCCTCCATCCCGGCATCGACTTCGTTCCCGGGCACTGATCCTTTTGCTGTCCATCTTCGTTCTGTGGGCAGGGTACGGAGCATCCACCACACCGACTTCCGTTTCTCCTCCCACCTCCCATTCGGAAACATCCGACACTCCCTCTTCGAGCATGAATCGGGATGGAAATGGCGGGATTTGGGACCATGGGGCGGAGGAAGAGGAGGATGACTGGCACCCTCTTCTGGAATGGGAGCCTCCAGAGAATACATCTTCCTCTAATCCCAACTCTTCCGGCCCCCCTTCCCAGTCTACATCCTCTCTTATGTACAACAATTGGCACAATCCGGATTTAACCCTCTTCCCTCCAATTCATCCGCGCGAGAGAGTCGTCGTCGGCCGGGATGGCACGTTGCCTGAACAAGAACCCGGAGAGAGTGAAAATTCACCCTCACCGGGCTCTGCCACGCCTCCTCCCAATTTACATGGTTTAGCGGTCTGGTTCCCTTCCTGGGATGAAGAAGACGCGTTACAACGGTTGGAACAGAATCTCGATTCGATCCACGAAGTCCATTTTTTATGGTATAACCTGGGTCCCGATGGAACGATTACGGCCGTCAGCGAGGAAAGGGAAACAACAGAAAAAGCCCTTTCTCTCGCCAGGGAGAAAGGCGTCCAGGTGATCCCCGCTATCGGTAACCGCTTCTCTGCAGGGTTGACACGGGAAATCCTGCAAAATGAAGAAAAACGCGACCGATTGACTCGTCAAATATCGACATTGGTACAAGCGCGTGGATATGACGGCATCGACATTCTCTTTCAGCCTATGGAGGAAACCGAACGGGAAGCATTCGCCGGTTGGATCGAATCGCTTGCAACCATTCTCCATCAGAAAGAGAAGGTATTGCATGTGACGGTCCACCCGCAAACCGGCCGTGGGACATCTCATTCCGTGCAACGTTCCCAGGACTGGCGTCGGATCGGACAAGCGGCCGATCGAGTCAAGATTATGGCTTTCAACTACAGCTGGGATCATCCCGGCCCTTCCACGCCACTCGATTGGCTGGATGAAGTGATTTTGCACGCTACAGAGGAGATCGAACCGTCAAAAGTCACCATCGCCTTGTCGACGGTGGGGTGGATTTGGCCTGAAGGACAAGCGGAAGCGCAACGAACTTTTTCATACTCATCCGTCGCCAAGCTTTCAGAAAATCAACGGCTTCAACCCAACCGGGACGAAAACGGAGAACTCCATCTGAAAATCGAAGAAAAGGGAGAACGATATCACGCCTGGTATCCGGACGGCGAAAGCGTTCTGGTTAAATGGCGGTGGATAAAAGAGCACCACCCCGACATCGGTGGGTTGGCTTTATGGTACCTCGGAAGCGAAGATCCCGATTTGTGGAGCGGTCACTTCGACCTTACGACTGAATAACGGTAGGAATGTTGCATTCATCCCTATCCCCGACACCATAAAGGCATCATCCAGACGGATGATGCCGAAACGAAAGAGGGGACCGATTTCCGGTGTAGCGCCTTTTTACCGAGTGCCAGCGAAGTCCCCGAAAGACTCAAACGTTTGGCGGCCACCACATTTTTTTAACCGCTGACCCTGTCTTAAGGAGACTGCAACCGTCTTTTATCACTGAGAATGGGCGTCTTGCGCAGCTTTAGTGCGTCTGATTCTTCGTATTGCAAGGTAGCACAACCATCCAAACGGACCAAACATCAGGACGAGGAATAAGAGTATGGACTGAACCGGCCTTGGGACATAGTGATGTTCCATGTTATCGCGATAAATGGAATGACCGATCGCCAGATCGAAGCAAAGCAGGTGAATCCAAGCGAGCAAAGCGAAATCCGGATGGGATAAGAGTCGGATGACTCCCTCGGCTGAACCGAAGTCTTGAATGAAACCAAAACCCGTATCTCCAATAGCGGTGACGAGCCCAACCGCATAAAGCACGGCGAGGTACAGGGGAAAAACGGCTAGACTCGCCAGTAACCGTGTAACCCGCCAAGAGGGCAGCAATATCATCAGCAACCAGAACGGCATGGCGACGCTCGTAAGGGCGAACAATGTTTCATACAAGGTCACGGTTCTCCTCCCCTGACACCGTATTCGTCTGAACCATAGATCCCTTCCTTATTTTCAGCAGGCCGACCGCGGCGATGACAACGGTGACCAGCCAGACGAGGAGCAAGGCACCGGCGAGAAACGGAAGCATAGCCAGTTCAAAGACGGAACGCGCAAGGGCCGTTTGCAAACCAATCAGAATGATGGCGAGTGTCCAGGCGATCCCTCCCGTATGGATCAGCTGCCGGGTCCGCTTCTCGTCGGTACGCGACCGTTCCAGCAACCATCCCAGCACTGGAAGCGCCTGCAGCGCGTGAAAGCCGAGCCCATGGAGAACGATCAGATTGCCAGCCTCACCCGTATACCGGCTTTGCAGCACGATCATCCATATGCCTGCAGCGTGAGCGATCATGGTCGAGACAAAGGCATAGCGGATACCGAGCACCAGTAACGGACGTTCACCCGGTTGCCTTTTGCGAAAAAACGGAATCGCAAACAGTGCGGTCGCGATGACGATCAAGAGCGCAATGACCCCGAACAGACCGCCGGCGATCTGATCCACAACAGTGCCGACTTGTGAAAACCGCGGATTAATGCCGCGCAAATGCTGAATCGTTTCAACGGCGTAGGAGTAGAGGGCAGCCACTATAAAAAACCAGCGCACGCTTGCCCGTTTGCCGGGGCTTAGTCCCGATACCGGCAAAATAGCCGCGATGGATAAAATAAACATCCCCATTGCCGCATTAAACGAAAATGCACTTTCTGCATTGCCTTCCGGCAAAATGATCGCCCCGTATATGCTGATATAGACAGCGATTCCGGCGGCAAGCGCAAAACCGATCAAACTGACAATCACCAGCAACTTTTCTCCAGAAAAGAGCTTCATATCCGTTCTTTTGGCCAGTTGACTGTCCGTATTGGCTGACATAACCGATCATTCCTTCTTATTCATTTTTATCTATGATCCATCCGACATCGCTGTCTGACGGGTTGGCAAGCAACAACCTTAAATGCATATCGTAATGCATTTTCATATCCGCGACTCCACCATTGTGTCCGGATAAAAACGCGCCGTAAAACTGACTGATGGTGACAAGCGTCAATGTTTCCAAAGGCATTTCTGCCGTCACTTCTCCATCTTCCACGCTTTCTTGTAAAAAATGTCGGAACAGCTCATACAAATGGGGCAGATCCCATTCGGTAATGTCGTCCCATTCCGGATAAAGTACTTGCTTCTCCGCGTCTGTAATGGGCGGGACGTCCGGTTTACCGTCCGTACCGGCGAGAAACCGAATCAAGTTTAACATCACTCCGGATGATCGGAGATCCTCCTCGGCTACACGATGAAAAATGCGCCGAATACCGGCGATCCCGCGAAGCGGATGGAGGTGTTGCTCAACCGCACGATGCAGCCCCCAGATCCCCATGAAATAACAGAACAGCTCCTCCTTCTTGGAAAAGTAATTAAAGAAGGTGACTTTTGATATCTCCGCTTTGCGGCAAATGTCTTCCACATGCAAGTCTTTCATGGAACCTTGGCCAATCAGGTCAAGAGTCGTCTGTAACAGCAGCAGCTTTGTTCTGGCTTTTTTCAATTCTCTCAGGTTAATGTTTTTACTCATGATTAAATATTAACTTGAGTTAAGTTTAATGTCAATGCTGATTGAAGGTGATGGATTTGCAAAAGGAAAGTGCCGGAAATACAAAAAAGCCGTTCTCTATGAACGGCTTTTCCTTTGGCGTGCCCTGGAGGATTCGAACCCCCGACCTTCTGATCCGTAGTCAGACGCTCTGTCCAGCTGAGCTAAGGGCACATATGGTGCGGACGAGAGGACTTGAACCTCCACGGTCGCAATGACCACTAGATCCTGAGTCTAGCGCGTCTGCCAATTCCGCCACGTCCGCGTAATGGGTTGTTGCTGCTTTCAACAGCGACATGATTCATTGTATTACATCTCCGGATTAAAGTCAACGCTTTTTTGTTCAATTAAACCCGGTAAACAATATTGGAGGCGGCACCCGGATTCGAACCGGGGGTAAAGGATTTGCAGTCCTCTGCCTTACCACTTGGCTATGCCGCCATGAAGGAATGAGACGAGAACCAGTGTCACACACTACATTTCAAACAAGGAGGCGATCCGCTTGATCCCTTTATCTTCCCCTCTGGAAGGAGTCACCGGCAGTTTCGTGACCATCGACCGCCTGTTTAATGGCGAAGGATTCGTTCTCGGCGGTGGATATGAATATGACCACGGTTACTACGATAAAGCCCTGGATTGGGAAGAAAACAAAGAACACCGAGCTTATCTCCGGATCCCGGTCACTGCTGTTGAAGGCAGTATCGGAACACGAACAGCCACACTCCAAGTCGGCAAGCCTTTTGTGCTCAAGCATCAATACCAAACCGGCGTAGACCATGATGCCAATATCGGATTCCTTTCCGCTACCGTTAACCAATTCGCAGAACCAGCGGATCCAGATGATGCCGTAGAACAAAAATGGCTTAGACGCGCGCAAGCGGAGTTAAACCAATTGGAACATCGTTTTCGGGAACACTCGCGTTAAAATGGCAGGGGCGGCAGGAATCGAACCCGCATTTGAGGTTTTGGAGACCTCTGTTCTACCATTGAACTACGCCCCTCCGACGCGATGGTGCCGGCGAGAGGACTTGAACCCCCAACCTACTGATTACAAGTCAGTTGCTCTACCAGTTGAGCTACACCGGCAAATAAATGGTGGTTCGGGACGGAATCGAACCGCCGACACGAGGATTTTCAGTCCTCTGCTCTACCGACTGAGCTACCGAACCGCAGGTATGCAAAATTGTATCATACGTCTTCCCACCTGTCAAGATGGGAATGATGGCGGAGAGGGAGGGATTCGAACCCTCGAGACGGGTTTAGCCCGCCTACACGATTTCCAATCGTGCTCCTTCGGCCAGCTCGGACACCTCTCCACAAATATAATCACCATTGCCGTGTCAGGGTAATAAACACTCCCACGAAAATAAACAATGCCATCCCGATACTGATCATACTCAATACAATACCCGTCATGGCTTGTACAGGCCGACAGGAACGCCTTCCTTTTCGACCCAGGATCATTCCCGCCACACCCAGCATGACGCTGAACAGCGGAAATAACAATAGGAGAATCACACCAGCGGTACCCGCAATCAACGATGAAGTGGCATAACCGTTATACAACGGACTGCCTTTACGGGAATCGTGTGTCATGACGACACCACCACCTTGGTGGATTAAAAAAGAAAACGCCTGGCGACGTCCTACTCTCCCAGGGGCCTGCGCCCCAAGTACCATCGGCGCTGGAGGGCTTAACTGCCGTGTTCGGGATGGGAACGGGTGGAT